>JAKVCE010000001.1:0-7845 GCA_022447405.1 Planctomycetota bacterium
CGCTCGGGAGAGATCGTCGGCTTGGCGGGCCTCGTCGGAGCGGGTCGAAGCGAGCTGCTCGAGGCCATCTTCGGCGTGGCGCCCGCGCTCGCGGGTGAGGTCCAGGTGGCGGGCGAGGGCTTGTCGCTCGGGAGCCCGAGGGCTGCGATAGAGCGCGGGCTCGCCCTCGTCCCGGAGGACCGCAAGGATCAGGGGTTGGTCTTGGAGATGGGGGTGCGGGAGAACGCCTCCCTCGCGACGATCGGACGGGACGCCACCCTCGGCTTCATCGCGAGCGACGAGGAGGAGCGTCAGGCGGGAGAGGCCATCGAGCGCTTGGCGATCAAGACGCCCTCGGCAGAGCAGGAGGTGCGCCTGCTCTCGGGCGGGAACCAGCAGAAGGTCGTCCTCGGGCGCTGGCTCGCGACCTCGCCCAAGGTCCTGCTCATGGACGAGCCGACCCGCGGGGTGGACGTGGGCGCGAAGCAGGAGATCTATCAGTTGATCGAGGAGCTCGCCGCCGATGGTATGGGGGTGTTGTTCGCCTCCAGCGAGATGGAAGAGGTCCTCGGCCTCGCCGACAGGGTGCTCGTGATGCATGAGGGGCGCCTCGTGGGCGAGGTGCGCGGCGCAGAGATGACCGAAGAGGCCGTGATGCACCTCGCGACCGGCAGCGAGGCGGAGGTAGAGGCGTGAAGAAGGTCTTCGGGATCCTCGGGCTGCTCGTCCTCGTCTGCGTCATCACCACGATCGCCAGCGAGTACTTCCTCGTGGGGCGGAACATCGAGAACGTCGTGAGGCGAACAGCGCTCTTCGGGATCATCTCGATCGGCGCGGCCTTCGTGATCACCACCTCCGGCATCGACCTCTCCATCGGATCGGTCATCTGCCTGACGGGCTGTCTGCTGCCGTGGCTCCTGACGGAGCAGAGCATGAGCCCGTGGCTGGCCATCCCGCTCCTCGTGATCCTCTCGGTCGCGATCGGGCTGATGCACGGGCTGCTCATCACCAAGCTCAAGCTGCAGCCCTTCGTTGTGACGCTCTGCGGGCTCTTGCTCTATCGGGGGGTGACCCGCGGCGTGGTCGCGGACACATCCCAAGGCTTCGGGAGCCTCTTCGAGGGCCTCAAGTGGTGGGGAGGTGGCTCTGTCTCGCTCCCGGGCACGGACTTTGGGATCCCGACCCCCTGCATCCTGCTCGTGGTCGTGGCCGCGCTCGCCGCGGTCTTCCTGCACCTCACGGTGTGGGGTCGCTACCTGAAGGCCCTCGGTCGAAACGAGGAGGCGGCGCGCTACTCAGGCATCGACACCGACAAGATGGTGATCCTCGCCTATGTCGTCTGCGCGCTGCTCTCCGGCCTCGGCGGGATGCTCTTCGTCCTTGACGTGGGCTCCGCTCAGCCCGTGGACTTCGGGAGCTTCTATGAGCTCTACGCGATCGCCGCTGCGGTGCTCGGCGGCTGCTCGCTACGCGGCGGAGAGGTCAGCGTGCTAGGCGTTCTCATTGGCGCCGCTTTGATGCAGGTCTTGCAGAACGCGATCAACCTCATCGACGCGATCCCGAAGAGCATCGAGTTCGCCGTGATCGGCGTCGTCATCCTCGCCGGCGTCTCCGCCGACGAGCTCGTGCGCCGCGCGGTCGCGGCGCGCCGTTAGCGGCTCTCGCTCTGCGGCGGGAGGGCGTCGATCCGGTCGGTGCGGAAGTCGACCGTGACCTCAGCTGAGAACATGCCCTTGGGGTCGCCGCGCTCGGCGAGGGTCTCCTCCAGGACCGAGCGCTTGCGGGGCACCTTGCCGATGTAGAAGTACTCCGAGTCGCGTCGGATCTTGATCGGCTCGTCGAGGTCGATCATGGAGTCGTCGAGGCGGAAGGTGAGCCGGTCTGTGTTCTCACACTCCAAGACGTGAATCTCTTGGCCTACCAGTTCGACCACCACGCGTGATCCTCCTTGGGGCGCCTCCTGGCTCAGCCAGTAGGAGCGGTGCGGGGCGCTTCCGTCGACGCGCCAGACGACCTTCTTGGGTCTGAGGTCGCGAGTGCGCTCGAGCATCCACGGGATGGCGGCCGCGTCCTCGCGGTCCATCCAGTGCCCCTTGTCCTCGTAGATCTCGACCCAGTGGTCGTAGCCCTCGGGGTCTGCCTCGTGGAGCTTGGCCAGCACCTCCTTGTACTTCCGCGCCTCGCCGTTGCGGTTGTAGGCGCCGTCCTTCCCGCCCATCTGGACCGTGAAGGGGGAGTTGCGCAGGTTATCCATGGAGACACCACCGGGGTGCCCGGCCATCATCGCCGAGGCCGCCCAGCGGTCCGCCATGCGCGGCGCGAGGCGCCAGACGCCGTCGCCGCCTGCTGAGTAGCCGGTGAGGTAGACGCGGTCCGGGTCCACGCCCTCGAACACGATCATGTTCTCGATCAGGCGGTCGAAGAGGACATCGATGTGACCCTGGTGCCAGAGGTTCCAGGTGTTCGTGGGCGCGCGCGGCGCGAGGTAGACGCCCTCCGAAGGTTTGTAGAGGCCCTTCTGGTTCTCGTACTGCTGGTCATTGACCGCGGCCGGCGCGCCGCCGCCGCCGTGCATCGAGATGATGAAGCTCTTCTCACCCTCCGGTGCGTCGCCGTAGGTCGTGTACCAGAAGGGCATCTTGTGCTCGCCGTGCGTGAGGACGCGGGCCTCCATCTCGGCTGCGCGCTCGGCGCGGATTCGCGCGGCGTGCGCGTCCCAGAGCTCAGCCTCCGCGGCCGCGGCCTCCTCTTTCGTCAGGCCCTCCTCGAGGGTGAGGCTGATGAGCTGCTCGCCTTCTCGGACGGTGAAGGGCGCGCTCGCGCTCAAGCCCTCATAGGAGGCGTGCGCGCGGAAGCTCCCCCCGATCTTCATCGGCTTCGTCACATGGTCGTTGGCGTCGAAGCGCTCATCCTTCGCCGGCAGGTCGAAGAGGACGCTGTCAGAGGAGTCCGCCACCGCCACGGTCGCGGGGACGCGCTGGCCAGTCGCTGCGCTCGTGACCTTGAAGCGCACCCAGGCGTAGCCCTCGGTGAGCTCGCAGCCGGGGCCGGTGTAGCGCGCCGTAACGTTGACGGCGTGCACATAGTCTGCGTCCGGACGCCAGACCATCGGGAAGCGCTGGGGGGTCGGCTTGTAGCTGACGGCGAAGATCCCGTAGACCTCTGAGATGGCGACCGCGTTAGCGGCTCGTCCCGTGAACCAGGCGCGGTTGAGCTCGTCGCCTGTGGGTTCAGCGGCTCCGGTGAAGTGCCACCCGTCGTCGTAGATCTCGATCCAGGAGTGGTTGCCGCTGTCATCTGACCAGCGCGGGGTGCCGACGAAGCGCGCCGGGACGCCGACCGCGCGGCAGGCGTCGATCAAGAGCACCGAGAGACCGGTGCAGGAGGCTATGCTCGCGTCGATAGACTCATAGGGGCTCTGGTCTGCTTTGGGCCGCTGGGTCGAGTACTTCACGTTGACCATCGGGAAGACCTTCTGGTTCAGGATCGCCGTGGCCTCTGAGGGCGTCTTGGCCTCAGCGACGAGCGGTGAGAAGCGCTCGAAGAAGTCTTTGCGCCAAGAGTCGCGGCGCTCGTTGATGCTCGCGTAGGGGAGGACGTTGTTGAAGAAGTACTCCTCGGGGACGGCGTCCTTCCAGGGCGCCACCTCCCAGGCCTTGTAGGCGTAGCGCACGTGCTCGACGAGGAAGTCCGCGTCGAGGCTCTTGAGGTCGCCATCGGGCATGTAGCGGATCAAGAACTCCATGCCCGGGCGCTCGCTCTCCTCGACCCTCTCAAGCGCAGCCTCTAGCTGGGCGCGGTTGTCGCCCGCGCGCGCTAGGGCCGCTTCGATGACGGCGTCGGCCTGAGGCGCGGCTTCGCTCTCTGTGGAGACGCAGCCCGCCGCGAGGAGGGTGAGGAGGAGGGCGCGCATCACTCGGCGCCCGCGCCCTTCAGGGACTCCCAGTCGCGTCCCTCTTCAGCGGCGTCCGCGACGGGGAAGCCGCGCTCTTGCCAGCCGGGGACGCCGGGGCCGCCCGTCGGGTCAGGCCTGCCGTTGAAGCCGCCGTCCATGTTGATGAGCTGGGTGTAGCCCGCGCCTGCGAGCTGTTCGCAGGCGTGCATGGAGCGTCCGCCCGCTGCGCAACCCATGACGAGGGCGCGGTCCGTGGCGAAGTGGGCGCTGATGGCTCCAGCGAACTCAGGGTTGGGCATCATCCCCATCGGTCCGGGGAAGAACGCGGGGATGTTGTAGGCGCCGGGGACGTGCCCGCGGTCGAACTCCTCGGGGGTGCGGACGTCGACGTAGGTCCAACCGCCGTCGCCGTCGAGGCGAGCGCGGGTCTCTTCAGGGTTCAGGGTCTCGTAGCTCATTGGCTCTCTTCTCTTTTGGAGTCTTTGGGAGGCCTCACTTCATCGCCGCTAGGGCTGACGCGCAAGGGGGGGAGTTCGAGGTCGACGCAGTCCAGCGGCGCCGTCACAGGGTTGCAGCGGACGAGGTGCCCGCCGAGGTCGAAGGTGTAGCCCGCGCCAGCCTTCGCGACGGCGAAGTCGCTGGAGAGGAAGTGCGAGCCCGCGGCGAGGGTGGCTCGGAGCCTGTTCGTGTTCTGCTCGTCGCTCGCCCCAGCCTTGTCGCAGTTGGAGCCGACGAGGAAGCCCGCCGCCACGAGGCGCCGGATGAGCGGGCCCTGGGAGAGGGCGCTGTCGATCTTGTAGATCGCCGCGGAGGGGTCGGCGGGGTCGCGGGAGGCGACGAAGAAGGGCCGCCCTCGCAGCTTAGGCGATGCGCTGAGGTACTCGGCGCGGTGGGTGTCGCGCTCTAAGAGGGCGAACATGGCGCGCCCGCGGAGCGCGCCGAGCTTGGGCCAGCCGTCGCTCGCGATGGCCTCGGGGAGCGAGGGGTGCTCGCCGCGCACCTCGTCGGGGGTGATGATCCTGTCCTTGGGCCAGGCGCCGAGGACGAGGCGCTCGAGCTCGGCGTGACGGCCAGACATGGACACATAGGGAGAGCCCTCCCAGTCCTCGTCGTCCTTGAGCTCAAGCCAGAAGAGCAACGGGAGATGGCGCGGGTGGGCGACTGACCAGGCGAGGCACTCCTCAAGGCAGGCTCTCAAGGTCGCGCAGCTCGTGCGCGGGTCGATCTTCTGGAGGTGGAATACCTCGAACGAGCCCTCCTTGGAGAGGTGGACGTCGAGCTCGAACTGGCGGATCCCGTGGAGGGAGAGCTGCTCTGTGAGGCTGGGGTGGCTGTAGTCGTGGCTCTTGTGCAGCACGAGCGCTGGGCGCTGGTGGTAGCTGTTGTGCGTGCCGCGGAACTGGAGCTGGTTCAGCTGCAGCTCATCGAGGTCTCCCTGCGCCGCGCAGGCGAGGAGGAGGGCCGCGATCATCTCTCTTCGGGCTCCTCGTCCGGGAGGCGCTCGAGGCGGGTCATCCGTCCGAGGAAGTTCCAGTCCATCACGTAGACGTGGCCCTCGGAGTCCGCGGCAGCGCCGTGCGGGGCAGTGAAGTGTCCGTCCTTCCACTGCTCGCGCTTCACGCCGTTGTTGGCGCGCAGGCCAGGCTCGGGCTGGTCGCCGAGGTGGCAGACCAGCTCGTAGTCCTTGTTGAGGACGGTGACGCGGCCGGCGAGGTCAGGGATCACCAGGTCCTCGCCGCTCGGCACCACGTTGCAGGGGCGGCGCAGCATGCCCTTCACGACCTTGAGGTGCTTCCCGTCCATGTCGAAGACCTGGACGCGTCCGTTCTCTCTGTCGGCGACGACGACGACGGGCTCCTCACCTCGGCCGTCGACGAAGAGGCCGTGAGGGGTGCGGAACTGGCCGGGCTCGGTGCCGTAGCCACCGAAGGACAAGACGTACTCGCCCTCGCTCGTGAACTTGTGGACGAAGGAGCTGCCGTAACCGTCGGCGACAAAGACGCTCCCGTCAGGGGCGACCGAGACGTCCGTGGGGCGGTAGCGGTTGGGGTCAGGGTAGTGGCCTGACTCTGTGGGGATGCCGATCTTCCAGACGACCTCGCCGTCAGTGGTCGCCTTGATGACCTCTTGTCGGCCGGTGTGGGCGAGGTAGAGGTGCTCCTCCTCGCCCTCGCTTCGGATCGTCATACCGTGGAGGCCGCCTGCGAACTCTTTGCCGAAGGCCTTGTGGAGAGATCCGTCACGGTTCAAGACGACGAGCGCCCTCTCCGTGTCTGTGTTGAACCAGATGCGGCCCTCGGAGTCGACCGCGACGCAGCCGTGGGTGTTCCCATACTCGCCGTCTTGGGAGGCGCCCCAGCCCTCGGACCACGCGTAGCGGTGGTTCGCGCTGCCCATCAAGATCCGGTCGTCCACCGACGCGGCGGTGAGCCAAGAGGCTGCGACGAGGATGGGGAGGGCGAGGAGGCGGCTGTTGGGCTTCATGGTGCGATGCAGGGGGAGTCAGGGGGGTGTACGGGTCCTTCGGAGAGAGTACACGAACCGTACGTTCTCCAGACGCGCAGAGCTCGAATGGGTCGATATGCTGTGTGGATGAGGTCTCCCCTCAAGAAGCTCGTGAGCGCCGCTCTGCTCGCCCTCTGTGTGCTCTCGGCCACAGCCGAGCCCGCTGTAGCCCAGGATGATGGGCCGAGCGTGCGGACGCTGATGCGACAGTTCCGCAACGCCCGGGGTCTCTGGGAGGAGCGGGACGCCGCTGCGCGTGAGCTCGTCACCAAGGGGCCTGACGCTGCGAGGCAGCTCGCGAGCGCGGCCTCTACGGAGTTTCACCGGAGGCATAAGAAGTGGGTCCAGGCTCACAAGAGCTACCTCTCGCTCTATCAGCGCGAGGCGACCCGCGTCGGCACCGAGCGGCTGCGCAGCGCGCCGGCAGGAGAGGTCGAGAAGCAGCGCGAGAAGCTCCTGAAGTACTCCCGCTCAAGCAGCCTCACGAAGGATCAGGTGAAGCGCTACTGCGATGAGGCGCTCTTCGCTCTAGAGGGACTCCTGCAGGTCTCTGCAGCTGGGCTCCTCGACGAGAGCGAACGGCTGCGCGAAGAGCAGGGGGGCCTCTTGGATGAGGCGATGGATCTCGAGTGGCTCGCTGAGGTCTGGGACCTGGCCGTGGTCTTCGCCCCTGAGGCAGAGATCGCGAAGCTCGAGGCCTGTGCCTTCGGGAGAGAGATCTACAAGGAGCTGCGGGAGACGGAGGAGCTCATGGCGCTCTCAGGGGTCGCGACAGAGGCTCGGGACAAGAGCGTCCTCGCGGACAACCAGGCCATCGCTGGAGAGCTCTTGCCGGAGGAGTACAAGGGCCTCTTCGAGCTGAACCGGATCAGGATCTTGGCGGGCATCGGCGCGCTCAAGATTGACGCCAAGCTCTGCCTGGCGGGGAGGGATCACTCCAAGGACATGGTCGAGCACGACTTCTTCAGCCACACCTCGCCGCTCCCGGGGAAGCGCTCTCCAGGTGATCGCGCCAGGCTCGCTGGCACTTCTGGAGGAGGGGAGAACATCGCAGCGGGTCAAGAGACCGGCGGGGGAGCGATCCGCGCGTGGTGGTACAGCCCCGGTCACCACCGAAACATGATGGGCGGCTATGGCCGCGTCGGCCTCGGCCAGTACGAAGATCACTGGACCCAGATGTTCGGATGAGCCTCTTCGGGGGTTTGGATTCAGGGCGCAGCGGGGTAGTCTCTCTTCATGACTGAAGAGCTACGAGACGCAGAGAACAAGGGGCACTCCGACGAGGTGACGAACGGCGTGCGGGTGCGCGCCGCCGCCTGTTACATGGAGGACGAGTCTGACCCCGCGAACCGGCAGTTTCTCTACGGGTACCGCATCCGCTTCGACAACGAAGGAGAGGGGACTGTCCAGCTGATCTCAAGGCACTGGGTCATCGTCGACGCCCACGGACGTCAGGAGGAGGTTCG
>JAKVCE010000001.1:7855-10917 GCA_022447405.1 Planctomycetota bacterium
GAGTACACGAGCGGCTGCCCGCTGCGTACGGAGTGGGGCACGATGGAGGGCTCGTACCTCTTCCGCAGCGAGGGCGAGGAGGACTTTGAGGTCGCCGTCGGCCGCTTCTTCCTCGCGCCCAACGTCTCTCCGATCCCGGGCGGCCTCAGCGTCTGAGCGCTCAGGCCTCGCCGATGAGGTGAGGCTCGAGCATCGTAGCGAGGGCCTCAACCCAGGCAGGGCTCGCGTTCAGGCAGGGGAGCACGTGCAGCTCTTCACCGCCGGCCTCTTGGAAGATCTCAGCGCCGCGCATCCCCAGCTCCTCGATGGTCTCGAGGCAGTCCGCAGAGAAGCCTGGGGTCAACACGGTCAGCTTGCGCACGCCGGACTCTGCCAAGGAGGCGAGGGTCTTCTCCGTGGAGGGCAGGAGCCAGCGGCGGCCGAGGCCCGACTGAAAGGAGGTGCTCCAAGCGCCAGCCTCCAGGCCGAGCGCGTCGGCGATCGCCTGCGCGCTCGAGAGGCACTGCGCCTTGTAGCAGTGGCGGTTTGTGTCGCAGAGAGGCTCACAGCAGTCCGCGCTCTTCAAGCAGTGACCGCCGGGGTCTGCCTTTTGGATGTGTCGCTCGGGGAGGCCGTGGAAGCTGAAGAGCACGTGATCGGACGGGGCTTCGCTCATGCCGCTCGCGGCTGTTGCGCGCACAGCTTCGATCCATGCGGGGTGGTCGAAGTACTCTGGGAGCACTTGCACTTCCAGGCCGTCGATATCGGCGGCCGCTTCATGGAGGGCTCGGGTCGCTGTGCCTGTTGAGCTTTCAGCGGCGTGGGGGTAGAGGGAGAGGCAGATGACCCGTTCACAGCCGCGAATCTTCAGGCGCTCTAGCGCGCTCGCGATGGTCGGTCGCCCATAGCGCATCCCGACATCCAGTGGGTGGGAGGCTAAGCGCTCAGCCAACGCGTCTCGGAGCTCGTAGGAGTGAACCAAGAGCGGGCTGCCTTGGCTCGTCCAGACCTTCTGGTAGGCCTCGGCAGACTTCGGGGCTCGAGTCGGGACGATGATGCAGTTGACGAGGAGCCAGCGCAGGGGGCCTGGGAGATCGATGACGCTTGGGTCTCCCAGGAATTCCCTGAGGTAGGTGCCCACAGGCCCGGGCTCGGGGGCCAGAGGTGTGCCTAAGTTGACGAGCAAGACGCCCGTCTTGGATGCGGTCTCTGAGGACATAGGGAGCAGGGTAGGGCTTCCATGGTCAGTTGGCATCACCCAGGGGATGTGAAAGCCGCGTGAACCGTCTACCCTCAAGGGATGAGCACCACGGATGCCAGCGCGCGACGCGACGTCGCCAGAGACCTCTGCGCCTTCATCGACGCCTCCCCGAGCCCGTATCACGCCTGCGACGAGGCGGCGCGCCGCCTCTCAGCCGTCGGCTACTCGGAGCTCAGCGAGACTGACGCTTGGGACTCGCCCACAGGCTCCTGGTTCGTGCGCCGCGGTGGAGCGCTCGTGGCTTGGTCTCATGGCGAGGGCGCGCCTAAGGAGGCGGGCTTCCGCATCGTGGCCGCTCACACCGACAGCCCGAACCTGCGCGTGAAGCCGCGCCCTGACACCGGGAGCGCCGGCTACCGGCAGCTCTCCATTGAGGTCTACGGCGGCGTGCTGTTGAACTCCTGGCTGGACCGGGACCTCGGCCTCTCGGGCCGCGTGCTCCTCTCTCCGGGCGCCGCTCCCACAGGGGACGCGGTGACCCGCACTCGCGAGGCCTCAGCTGGCGCGCTCGAGGTCCTCTTCAGGATCGACCGCCCGATCATGCGCGTCCCTCAGCTCGCCATCCACCTCGATCGCGAGATCAACCAGAAGGGCCTGCTCCTCAACAAGCAGGAGCACATGCGTCCGGTCTGGGGCTTGGAGGGTCAGACCGAGGGCGGCTTCGTGGATCAGCTCGCGGCAGAGCTCGGGGTCCGGGCCGACGAGGTCATGAGCTGGGACGCGATGACACACGACACGAACAACGCCTGCCTCTCTGGCTGGCACGAGGAGTTTGTCAGCGCGCCGCGCCTCGACAACCTCTGCTCCTGTCACGCCGCAGTGGCGACCCTCGCGGAGCAGCCCGCCGGTGACGCGGTCCCCGTGATCTGTCTCTTCGATCACGAGGAGGTGGGCTCGGGGTCACGCTCGGGTGCCGAGTCGCCCATCCTCTCGGACGTGCTCGAGCGCAGCGTCCTCGCCCGCGGCGGCGACCGCGAGGCCCTCCACCGCGCCCTGGCAGCTTCTGTCTGCGTCTCTGCTGACATGGCCCACGCGACCCATCCGAACTACGTCGGCAGGCACGACCCGGGGCACCACCTCGCGATGAACGCCGGGCCCGTGATCAAGATCAACTCGAACCAGCGCTACGCCACTGAGGCTGAGACGGAGGCGCACTTCGAGCTCTGCTGCAAGGAGGCGGGCGTCCCGTACCAGAAGTGGGCGAACCGCGCCGACCTCGCCTGCGGCTCGACGATCGGTCCCATCACCGCTGGCCGCCTCGGGATCCGCACCGTCGACGTCGGCAACCCCCAGCTCGGCATGCACTCTGCCCGAGAGGTCTGCGGTTCTGAGGACTCAGCTCACCTCGTGGCGGCCCTGCGAGTGTTCCAGTCGGGCCTGTAGTCCCTGCAGACCCGAGAAGCGGGAGGCCGTGTTAGCCTCTGGGTGTACGCCAGCCTCACCCAGGAGCTCACTCATGCGCGCCCTCTCTCTCGCAACGTCCCTCTCCCTCCTCGCTACCACTGCGCTCGCTGACGGGAACATCCAGCTCGTCAGCGTCGGTTCCTCAGGCGGGAGCGCGAACGGTGACACAGAGCAGGTGACCGTCAGCGCGAACGGGCGCTACGTCGCCTTCACCTCCAACGCGTCAGACCTCGTCGCTGGGGACACGAACGGGATCGAGGACGTCTTCGTGCGGGACATGGTCACGGGGGTCATCACCCGGGTCTCCGTCTCCTCCACAGGAGTGGAGGGGGACGCAGCGAGCGGCCGCCCCGACATCTCGGCGGACGGCAACATCATCGTCTTCGAGTCGAACGCCACGAACCTGGGCGGGTCGCCA
>JAKVCE010000010.1 GCA_022447405.1 Planctomycetota bacterium
GCTTGAAGCCGTCGTTCTCCATGAGCTCTAGGAAGAGCTCACGCGCGTAGTAGCTCCCGAGGTTCGGGTCGAAGAGGCGGGTGAGGGAGTTGGCGGTCACCGGCCCGCCGAAGAGCCCGAGGCCGAAGTCGGTGTCATAGAGGAGCCAGCGCCACTTCCCGCCGTCCTCCTGAGGGCGCCAGAACTTCATGTTGTTCTGAGGCCAGTCCGTGTTGTTCGCCCAGATCTGGTGGGTGAAGTAGTGGGCGTAGTTGTCCACGTCGACCATGGAAGCGATCACGTCGAAGTGGGCGTCGTCGCTCATGTCGTGGCTGCGGAGGTAATCGAGCATCTCCTGGTAGTGCTCTGCGGAGCCATCGATCACGCTCATGTTGTGCTGCAAGATGTCGACCTTGTCAGGGTCGACGCCGTGGTGGTACGCGAGGTACTCGTCATCCTGGCGCTCGCGAATCGCCATGAGCCCCCAGTACTCGCCGTTTAGGTAGACGACCGTCGGGCGATAGGCCATGTCATCGATCCCGGTGCCGCGGCTCGCGGTGTGGGTGATGGGGTCCCTGCAGCTGCCAAAGTAGAAGTCGTTCCCGGAGTTGCGGATGATCAGGGATTGGTACTCATCGTTCTCGACGTCATCAAAGAACGCGTAGTCCATGTCACCGTCGCCATAGCCGCCGCGCGCCATGAGGCGCATGCTCTTTTGAGGCAGAGTCCTTGAGAACCCGCCGTGGATCTTCGTGCCGACGTCCATGGCGAGCTCGCGCGCGCCGTCTTCCTCGAAGAACTCGATGTGGAGAGGGCGCTCCCAGTCATTCCAGAAGTTCGCGCCGTCAAACCAAGGGCCGCCCGCAGCGTTCGGCCCGAGGACGTAGATCCCTGTCTCGGGGTCCCAGAGGTTGTCCGGCTCCGTGACCAGCGAAAAGATGGGCAGCTCACCCAGCGGCGCTGCGTCAACCAGATAGGTGTCGGTGGAGATTGGGCTCGGCCAGAGCCCCGGCATGAAGGAGCGTGAGCGGACGACGGTCGCCCCCTGGTCTGAGGCCTGGATCGCGCCAGCGTAGAGGGTCGATTGCTCGTCGGGCTCCGTGCAGTCGAGGGTGTACCGGATCTCCGCTACGGGGTCCGTGCTGCTGAGGGTGACGCTCACCGACGTCGCGCTCATCTGTCCTTCAGGGCTCGCGCTGACGAGAGGCGCGTAGCCCGGTCTCCCCTCGCGCGTGTTCTGGGCTCCAGGAGTTGGCTCAAGGAAGTGGAGCGGGTCAGGGCCAGCGATATCTGAGTGACCGAATGACGTGTTGGCGTAGAGCTGTGGGAAGCGGAGGTGGTCCACCGTCGAGCCTGTTGCGTTCGAGAGGACGAGCACCTCTCCCTCTGCTGAGAGCTTGAAGTTGGTGTGTAGGGTGTGGTCATCCTCTGTGCCCTTGAACAGCAGGGCGGGGTTGGGGACTTCGCCGGTTGGGCTCTCGGTCGACCCTGTGAGGAACATGGAGATGCTGAGGTCGTCGGAGGCGTGGGACCCGTTGTGAGCTTGGACGGAGAGGACGTTCTCTCCTGGGCGCAGGATGGAGGAGAACGACGTGAGCTGCTGGTAAGGGAGCTGAATGCCTTGGTAGAGGAGCGCCTCGTGCGCGCCCGAGGCCAAGGTCCCGGCGGGGACGTGCGTGCCCGGCGGGCTGGGCATGTTCTCACGCGCGATCTCGTGTCCGTTGAGGTACGCGACGTAGCCGTCGTCATAGTCCACATGGAGGAAGAGGGCCGACAGGCTCCGCGCGAGCTTTCGCTCGACCTTGAATCGGTGTCTGACATAGACGGTGTTCGCGTTGACGACGGTGGCGTCGTCATCGTCACCGAAGCCGAAGCCGCTGGGACCTGCCCTCCAGCTGGAGTCATCGAAGTTGACGTCTCGCCAAGTTGCCGGCGGCTCTGTGTTGCCATCGATGTATGTGGCGATCGATCCCTGCTCGACAAAGGTGTGGTAGTGGGGCCCGACGGGTCGATCCATCCCCCTCCCAGAAGCCCAGAGGAGGAGACCTTGTTGGGCTGGCAATGACACGGGCGGGAGCGTCCAAGCCTCTGGGTCATCGGGGTCATCGGAGAGGTGCCACCCGGTCAGGTCCACCGCCTCTGCGCCGTGGTTCCAGAGCTCGATCCAATCCGAGGACTCGCCGTCTTCATCGTCGATGAGGTCGATGTTGGAGGCGCACACCTCGTTGATTGTGACCTGCGCGCTCGCGAGTGCGGGCGCAGCCATGAGCAGACTGAGCGTTGAGAGCGTGCTGAGCTTCACACTTCGAGCATAAGTCCGTTCTTTGGAGTTCGCCATCTGAGGTGCGCTCAGCTCAGGGTGAGACGCTGTTCTTCTCGCCGGGTGTTCCGCCAAAGACGTTTGACTCTTCCCATGAGCTCGCGAGGGAGTTGTCTGAGGCTGAGCTCACGAGCTCGAGGGTGGGGCCGCCGCCATCTGGTCCGGTAGGCCAAGGGAGCGAATCGTCGTACTCAACGAAGTCGTGTAAGCCGCTCGGGCTGTGGAGTTCGATGCGCTCTCCTCCTCCTGCGAGCCCGAACCCGAGGCCTCCGATCGCGTTCGTGACGGCGGGGTACTCGGCGGAGAAGGCGGCGAGGTCCCTGCAGAAGACCAGGTAGCCGGCGCCAGGGATCGTCGTCCCCTTGGGGATCGGGAAGGTGCTGTTCTCGTCACGAAGCTCCCAACCGTCGAGAGAGATGGGGGAGAGGCTCGCGTTGTGCAGCTCCACCCAGTCGCCGGTGTCCGCGCTGCGCGGCGCGTTGTACTGCAGCTCATTCAGGACGACGTTCTCACCGCCGCCTGTCGGTGTGAAGACAGCCACCAGGCTGACGTCGGTGGTCGCGTCGAGCTCGATCGTGGGCGTCTGGGGGACGGAGCCACCGAACGGGGGCGGGATCGTCCAACCAGAGAAGGCGTAGCCGCTGCTCGGGACGGCTTTGAGGGTCATCGGCACGCCGAGGAAGTAGGTCCCGATGAAGGGCTCGTCGACGTCGATTGCGGTGAGCTCGACGTGCCCTGCGTCCGGAGGCTGGACGTCCAGGCCGAGCGTGTAGTAGCCAGAGAGACCGAACTGAATTCGGACGTGATGCCTGCAGTTGGAGACTCGGTTCGCGACGAACGATCGAACGACGGACATGTTGCCCTGCCAGCCGCTGTAGCTGCCGCCCCACTTGGAGAGGTGGGCGGGCATGTCCTGGATCAGCGCGTCCTCCACCTCGTCCACCACGGGCAAGAGCACCTGCGATGACTGCGAGGTGTTCAAGAGGTCTGCGTAGACGTTGATGAACTCCTCCTCAAAGGACTCATTGTCCATGAGGTTGACGAAGAGCTGCGTGTACCACTCGTTCGGGTTGAAGAGCCTAGACAGGGAGTTGGTCGTGTAAGGCCCGCCCCAGTAGCCCAGGCCGAAGTCCGTGTCGTAGAGGAGCCAGCGCCACTTCCCGTTCGTACGCTGCGGCCGCCAGAACTTGATGTTGTTCTGGGGCCAGTCCGTGTTGCAGGCCCAGACCTGGTGGGCGACGTACTTGGCGTAGTTGTGCGTGTCCATCATCGACGCGACCACCGCGTAGTGCTCGTCGTCAGCGAGGTCGTTCTGCACGGCGTAGTCGAGCATCTCGTAGTAGTGGTCCGAGGATCCCTCGACGGCGTTCCCACCGAACTCCAAGAGGTCGACCCTGTCGGGGTCGACGTCGTGGTGGTTGGCGAGGTAGTTCTCGTCATTCCGCTCTCTGATCCCCATGAAGCCCCAGTACTCGCCGTTCAAGTAGACGAGGGTCGGGCGATAGGCGAGGTCATCTACGTCTGTCCCCGCGCTCGCGAGGTGGATGAGCGGGTCTCTGCAGTTGGCGACCAGGTAGTCGTTCCCCGAGTTCCGGAGGACCAGGACCTTGAAGTCATCTGTCGCGACGTCATCGAAGAAGGCGTGCTTGATCGAGTCCTCTCCGTATCCCCCGCGCGCGATCAACCTCAGGCTCTTCTGCGGGTGGGTGCGTGAGTAGTTGCCGTGGATCTTTGTGCCGAGGTCCATGCCGAGCTCTCGCTCGCCGTCAGCCTCGAAGAACTCAGCGTGCAGGGGCTTCTCCCAGTCATTCCAGAAGTTGGCGCCGAAGTACCAGGGCCCGCCGCCTGCGTTGGGGCCGAGCACGTGGATCCCAGTCTCCCAGTCCCAGAGGTTGTCGGGCTCCGTGACGAGGGAGAACACCGGGAGCTCGCCTACAGGCCCCGCGCCGATGAGGTAGGTGTTCGTGCAGATGGGGCCGGGCCAGAGCCCTTCTTGGAAGGCGCGCGCGCGGAGCACGGTCCCGTTCGGGGCGCCGCCTAGGGCGATGACCGGTCCGGTCACCTGGAGGTCGAGCTCGTTGGGCTCCGTGCAATCCGTCGTGTAGCGCATCACAGGGGCTCCCTCTTCAGCGCTGAAGGTCACGCTGATGAAGCCGCTGTCGACCATCTGGCCCTCAGGGCTGGCGCTCACAGCGGGCGCGTATCCGGGGCGCCCCTCGGTCGTGTTGGCCGCGGCAGGAGTCGGCTCTTGGTAGTGCAGCAACGGGCTGCCTGTGCCCGGCGCTCCAGAGCGACCAAAGCTCGTGTTCGCGTAGACATGTGGTGTCTCAACGGAGTCAGCGATGTTGCCCGATGGGTCAGTGAGGACGAGCTCTTCGCCCGAAGCGGAGAGCTTGAAGCTGGTGTGGAGCGGGAAGTTCGAGCTCTTGTCCTTAAAGATGAGGGACGGGTTCGGGAGCTCTCCGACCGGCGCATAGGTCGTCGCCGTCAAGAAGGCGATCAGGCTCATGTCCGAAGAGGTGGCGTTGACGTTGTGGACTTGGATGGCGAGGACGTTGGTCCCTGGGCGCAGGCGCCGCGACAAGGGCGCTAAGCGACGCGCCTCGAGTTTCTGTCCTTGGTAGAGGATCGCCTCATGATCTATCGGCGCGTAGGTGTCGTGGGGGACGTGTGAGCCGGGCGCGCCCAAGAGGTTCTCTCGCGCGACCTCTTGGCCGTTCAGGTGAGCCACGTACGCGTCGTCGTAGTCCACGTGCAGGTAGAGCCCGTCGAGGATTCGGAGGAACTTCGCCTCGAGCTCGAACTCAAAGCGCAGGTACACAGA
Organism: Planctomycetota bacterium; assembly: GCA_022447405.1. Lineage (GTDB taxonomy): Bacteria > Planctomycetota > UBA1135 > UBA1135 > JAKVCE01. Next base: position 5,124 of record JAKVCE010000010.1, read on the forward strand.
GCCGGCTTGTACGAAGGTCGCGTCGTCCCCGTCTCCGTAACCGAAGCCGCTCTGTCCGGTGGACCACGCGGAGTCGTCGAAGCCGACGTCGTGCCAGGTCGCAGGGGGCTCCTGCGTGCCGACGAAGTAGGACGCGGTGTCTCCCTGCGTCACGAGGGGGTGGTAGCGGGCGGACACGGGCTCGCTTGAGCCCTTGCCAGACGCCCAGACCAGGAGACGCTCGTTGGGGGACAAGGTTGTGTCCGGCAGCCCCCACTTCCTCGGCTGGTCCGCGTCATCCGAGAGGCACCATCCGCGCAGGTCTACCGTCGCTCCCCCGTGGTTCCAGAGCTCGATCCAGTCAGAGGAATCTCCCTCCTCATCGAGGATGACGTCGATGTTGGAGGGGCAGACCTCAGAGATAGAGACTTGGGCGCTCGCAGGGAGTCCAGCGAGACAGGGCGCGGTCAAGAGGAGGGCGATCTTCAGGTGCATCCCCCAAGTATAAACCCACCCCGCGAGAGCGGTTGACGCTCACTTGTGGATGTCCGGCAGAGCGTCTACGGAGGCGCTCAAGTGCTCTGCGGCGGTGAGCAGGTGTTGTGAGTTCGCGCTGAACAGCGTGGACGGCAGGGTGACGATGTGGTCGTGCCTCACGGCCTTCAGGCCTTGGATCAGCTCGTCCTCGCGCAAGAACTCGATGCTCGGGGTGAGGCCGCTGACGCTCCCGGCGACGATGAGGACGTCGGGGTCGAGCACGAGGAGCCGCTCGACGTCGATCTGGTAGTCCATCTCATAGCCGTCCTCGGCGCCGGCGTTCTGCATCCCTGCGAGCTGGATCATGAGGTCAAGAGATGAGCCCGCGCCCGTAGTCCAGACGCCAGAGCCGAGGTTGGTGTAGGTGAGCGCGCGCAGCTCCTCTCGGCGCGTGTCAGCCCGGAGGCGCTCAAGCCTCGTCTGCATCTCTCGCGCGAGCGCCTCACCGCGCTCGGTCTCACCGAGGAGCTCGGAGATCTGGCGGACGTCAGAGATCACCGCCTCGACGGTCTTGGGATAGGTGAGGCTGTAGACCGGCACGCCTGCCTTCCTCAGCACCCTCGTCGTGTCGAGCTCCTGGTAGACGTGCCCGATCACGAGGTCGGGTGAGAGGGCGAGGAGGCTCTCACCGACGTAGTGGGTGAACGTGGGCACCTCGGCTGGCATCCCACGCTGCGACACCTCGTGGCTGTAGGACAAGACTGTCTCGGGCAGGCCCGCGAGCCGCTCTGGCTCGATGAGGGCGAGGACGATGTCCGTGGTGCTTGATGAGGTCGGGATGACGCGCGCCGGTCGCTCTTGGAGGATGACCCGCGCGCCGTCTGGACTCTCACACTCGTAGAAGGCGTCCGCCTGCGGCGCGGGGGCCTCTTGGCGACAAGCTGAAGAGAGGAGGAGGAGGGGTAGCAGGGCTCGGGACATCGTGTGGAACGGTAGTAGATCAGAGGCCCCGCGCAAGCGCTTGGGCGGGGTGTCAGGAGTTTGAGGCGTCAGCGGGCGGCGGAATCGGTCAGAATGCGCGGCTCCCATGGCCGCACGACCCCTCGCAATCCTGCTCACCTTGCTGCTCGCAGGGATCCTCGTCGCCTCTCTCGGCGTCGGGAGCACCGACGTCGTCGGGGTCGCTGACGGCGTCCGAGGCGCGCTCGCGATGTTCGGCCTGGCTGAGCCGCTCGAGCAGTACCAGGTCCTCGTCGAGCTGCGGGTGACGCGCCTCTTGGCGACGGTCGGAGTCGGCGCGGCGCTCGCGCTCTCAGGCGCGCTGCTCCAAGGGGTCTTTCGCAACGACCTCGCCTCGCCATCCATCATCGGCGTCTCCTCGGGTGCGGGCCTCGGAGCCTCGCTCGCCATCCTCGTGATCGGCGGGTACGGCCCGCGCTTCATGATCGAGAACGCCGTCGGCTTTGGTCCCGTCATCGTGACCCTCGCCGCTCTCGTCGGTGCGGCGAGCTGCGCTTGGCTCGTGACGACGCTCAGCACGGCGAACGGACGGATCTCGGTCCCCATGCTGCTCCTCGTCGGGATCGCCGTGAACGCGATCGCCGCTGGACTCCTCGCTGCCATCCAGTCTTGGGCGCTGCGTGACTACGACGTCTCTCAAGCGCTCTTCTCTTGGGTCTTCGGTCGCCTAGAGGATCGCTCTGCCTTTCAGGTGGGGCTGCTCTGGTCCGGGCTCCTGGCCTCTGCCCTCGTGATCCCCTTCGTCGCCCTCGAGCTCGACCTCTTCGCGACCGGGGAGGAGGACGCGCGCGCGTTGGGCGTCAACACGGGTCGTGTGAAGCTCCTCGCGGTCCTCGCCGCCTCCGCCGCTGCCGCGATCGCCGTCTCGGTCGCTGGGCAGATCTCCTTCATCGGCCTCGTCGTCCCGCACGTCGTGCGCCGCATCACGACGGCCTCGCACCGCGCCGTCCTCCCGCTCTGCCTGCTGGCCGGTCCGGTGTTCCTCGCGGGCACAGAGCTCGCGCAGCGCACGCTCCTCGGCGGCGCGCACCTGCAGCCGGGCGTGACCATGTCTCTCTTGGGCGGCCCCTTCTTCCTCTTCCTCTTGGTGCGTCACCGCAGGGAGCTGCGCGCGTGGTGAAGCTGCTCAAGTGTGAGGGAGCGAGCTACGCGTACCCGGGCGGGACCCCCGCCGTGGACGGCGCGAGCCTCTCGGTGGAGCAGGGGCGCTTCGTCTGCATCATCGGTCCGAACGGCGCCGGCAAGTCCACGCTGCTGAAGGGCATGGCGGGCTTGCTCCCCTTGGATCGTGGAGACGTCACGGTGGACGGCGTCGCGGTCTCAGGCCTCGGCTCGAAGGCGCGCGCCCGCACCCTGGCCCTGGTGCCGCAGTTTCTGGACGCCATCCCGCCGCTCACCGTCGCGAGCTTCGTCATGGGCGGCCGCTATGGACACCTGGACTCCTGGCGGCGCGCAGACATGTCCGACTACGAGGCCGTCGGCGCGGCGCTCAAGGCGGCGCATGTCGAGGAGCTCGGCGAGCGGCTCTTGGGGGAGCTCTCTGGCGGCCAACGCCAGCGCGTCCTCATCGCGCGGGCCCTCGCGCAAGAGGCGGGCTACCTCTTGGTGGATGAGCCCACAAGCTCACTGGACCCGGAGCATCAGCTCGGCGTGTTCAACCTCTTGAGGGAGCTGGCGAGGAGCGGGCGGGGCGTCTGCGTCGTGACCCACGACCTAAACCTCGCGAGCCAGTTCGCAGACGAGGTGGCGCTCATGCGCGCCGGCAGCTTCGCTGCGATGGGGTGCCCGACAGAGCTCCTGACCCCGGAGGTCCTGGAGCCGGTCTACGGCGCGCACTTCCGCTTCGCCTCATGGGGCGCCGGTGACGGTGAAGAGCGCCCTGTGGTCGTGCCGTGGGCTGCTCAGTAGAGCGTGTTGAAGCGCTCGCTGCGGTAGACAGCCCAGCCGTCCGTGCCCTCCATCTGGAGCTCGAAGACCTTTCGGCCTGACTCGCGGTCTACCTCGAAGATGTGCGCCCAGTGGTGGCCGCTGCCGGGGCCGTCACCCATCCCACCGTCTTCGTGGCGGACCCGCGCGCCGTCAGTGACGATCACGTTGCCCGTGGTGGGTTGCAGGTCCACGTCGCAGAGGAAGGAGGAGAAGAAGTGGTCAGTCTCCAGGCTCCCGTAAGACCAGACTTCCTCAGTGGTCATGGTCTCCTCATCGATCTTGAACTCGACCGCGCGGCTGTACTTCTCCTCTCTGGGCTGGTCCGGCGCGAAGGGGGGGCCGCGGTGGCCACCGTTGTCGAAGATGAGCACGGTGCCGGTGGGGGTGAGCTCCGCAGCGTGCTGCTTGCTCGTCCAGATGAGGTCACCCACGGGCTCGAGCAGGCGCTCGGACCATGGCTCTCCCCAACCGCCGTGGTCGCCGTGGATCCAAGCGATCGAGGAGTCTTTGAGGCGCATCTTCATGATGGCGCTCTGGTGGTTCAGGGAGATGATCACCGAGTCGTCCGAGGCGTCGTAGACGAGGGAGTTCGCGTGCGCCCAGTCCTTGCCCGGCTCCTCGAGGACGTCCTCGTAGATCCGCTTCCAGAAGCCTGTCCCGAGGCTGCTGTGAGAGACGCGGTAGGGGTCGAGGACGTCGAGGAGGTCCCAGCGACGTGAGACGGTCCCGTCTTGGTCAAACTCGACGACGACGTCGCCGATCACGGTCGCCGTGGCGCGCGGGGCCTCCGGGTCGGTCTCGCTCGTTGGGTAGTCCTCGTACTCCCTGGCCTCCGAGGAGAGGGCCATGAACTTCCCGTCCTCCATGAGGACGAAGTCGTGGTGGAAGGTGTCGCAGTCGACGGGGACGCTCCCCTCAGGGACGTCGTCCTTGGGGATGCCGGTCGTGTGCCAGTGCTTGACGAGCTCACCGAGCTTGTTGATCTGCATCATGCGCCCGTCCCGTCCAGCGAGATAGATGAGGTCCCCGTTCGAGAGGCGCTTCACGTCGTTCACGGTTCGGTCGCTGCGGTAGTACCAGACGACCTCTCCAGCAGAGTCCAAAGCCAGGACCAGCCCGAACTCCCGGTCGGGCCCGCGCTCGGTCCAGCGCATGACGGGGATGAAGTGGTAGCCAGGCTCCATCCGCGTGGGGCGCAGGGTCGTGACCTCGATCGGGGGGAAGTCATCGGGCAGCGCAGGGGTCGAGAGGGTGAAGGTCCCGCCGTCAGCCGCTGCGCCTCCAGCCTCCGGCTCGAAGCTGACGCTGACCGTGTACTCCCTCTCCGGGCGCATCCCGAGGAGCGGGGTCGGTCCGCTCTGCGCCGCGGGCGCGTCGCTGATCACGACGTCCGCTTCGCCCTCGGAGGAGAGCGTGAACTGCGGCCGGACCATCTGATCGGCTGAGTACTCAAGGACACCAGCGAGCGGCGCGCTCTCGTTCGGGTTCATCTTCAGGCTGACACCTTCGATGACAGGGGGCGCGGGCGCGCACGCGGTGAGGAAGAGGGCTGCAGTGAGGAGCGTTCGAGTCATGTTCTAGAGGTACCCGAGGGCTTCGAGAGCGTCGGCTTCAGAGGAGTCGGAGAAGGAGGGCGCGACCTCGGCGGCGCGCGGCGCGAGGCCGTGGGCGGCACAGTACTCCCGATAGTCATCGAGGACCGCGCGGAGCTGAGACTTGGAGACGCGGCTCATCATGCCGAGTGAGGTGCGTTCGCCAGGGTCGTTCTTCAGATCATAGAGGAGCTCTGTCGCCGAATCCCCGAAGACGTCGGGGAGCTCGAGCTCTCCCGCCGCGGCAGCTCGAACGGCCTCGATGTATCCAGCGGAGATCGCTTGTCGCTCGCTGGGCTCGTGGACGCGGTCAGCGCTGATGAACTTCACGTCACGGGTGATGACGGCGCGCAGCACGCAGCGCTCACGGATCACGAGCTCAGCGAGGGTCTCTCGCTCTTCGAGCTGAGCTGCCGAGCCACCGTCAAAGAGCGCGTCTCCGTCGAAGCCGATGCGCCGCTCCGGGAGCTTGAGGAGGGCGGCGAGGCTCGGTGCGACGTCCACGAGGCTGACGGCCTGGGCGTCGACAGCTGCGTCGACCATCCCGGGCCCGTGGAAGATGAGGGGGACTCGGAGCGCCTCCTCATGCAGGGTCCAGGAGTGCCCGACGTAGCCGTGCTCGAGGAACTCCTCACCGCAGGTGGAGGTGAAGACGATGAGCGTCCCGTCTGGGTTAGCGCGGGCTCGGATCGCCTCGAAGAGCTCCGCCACAGCGGCGTCCACGGCCGCCACCTCAGCGCGGTATGCGGCGCGCAGGGACTCGAGCTCCTCGGGGCTGCAGCGCTCATCGCCCGTCGCGCCGGCGGCGATCCGCGCGCGGACGTCGGCGAAGCTGACGAGAGGGGGCTCGTCTCCGACGTGGGGTTCGTGGGGATCAGCGAAGTGCACGTGCAAGAAAGAGGCGCGCTCGCCAGCGTCTTCCAAGACCTCGATCGCGCGCGACGCCACCTCGCTCGCGCTCCAGCTCTCGCCAGGCCTCGCGACCTGGATGTCTTGGTAGCCGCGCAGGAAGCCCTCGCCTCCGAGGAGCGGCTGGCTGGAGACGAGCCCCGTCATGAGCTGCGCCTCGGCGAGCGTCTCAGCTAGCGTCTCGGCCTCCGCTGAGGGCGCGGCCTCGAGGAGGCCGATGCTGCCGCCTCGGGTGGGGAGGAGCCCCGTGAGGAGCGCGGCCGCAGATTGCAGCGGGTGCGAGGAGTTGGCGCGGGCGTTGGAGAAGGAGAGCCCCTCGCCGGCGAGGCGCGAGAGGGTCGGGGTGAGCTCTGCGCTGATGTGGTCCGCGCGGAGCGCGTCCACCGTGATGAGGACGACGTCGCCGGAGAGCTCGGGGGCGCTCCTAGAGCAGCTGCCGCAAGCCGCGAGGGCGAGCGCCCCCAAGGCGAGCGCCCTCCTCACTCTTCGCTCTCCTCGGCTGCTCCCTCCTCCGCTTTGAGGAGCGAGAACGCAGGGTGATCTGGCGCAAAGCGCTGGGCCCGGAACACGATGTTCGGAGCACCTCCTCCGCCGCCGCCACCGCCGCGGCGACCCCGGGCTCCGTCATCCGGCGGGCCGTCACGCTCAGGCCCGCGATCGCGACCTGGTGGACCGCCGCCATCCGGTGCTCCGCCTCTGCGCCCGCGGCCACGGTTCGGTCCCCTGCGCCCCGCGGGTGTGATGCCCTCGTCGAAGAAGCCGTTCACGTACTCCCAGACGATCTCGTTCTCCTGAGTGACCTCGAACAGGCGGCCGTCTGCGCCAGAGCAGATCAGGGTGTTCCCGTTGGGGAGGCGCTGAGCGCCGGAGATGAAGCTGGAGCTGAAGCGCTCGCTCTCCGCGCTCCCGTAGGTCCAGAGCGGCTTCGCCGGGCCGAAGGCCTCCCCGTCTTCGAGCTCGTAGTGGCCGTCCTCTGTGATCGGGGTGGAGAGCTCGTCCACGGTGGAGTGGTCGCGGCCGCCGCGGTCTCCGTTGTTGAAGAGGAGCAGGTTGCCCTCCCCGGGGAGCCCAGCTTCGATCCACTGGACGTCGTGCTGTCCGAAGAGCTGCATGTCTCCGCGCCTCCCTCTGCCGTACGCGTCGGGGTTTCCCCAGCGATAGAGCAGGTCACCGCCGCGGCCGTAGCGGCCGCCCTCGTGCCCCTTCGCCTCCTCCGTCGTGGTCGAGTGGTCGATGACCCAAAGCTCATTGAAGGTGCGAACGCTGATCGTCACTTGATCAAGCTCCGCGTTGTAGTGGATCGAGTTCGTGTGGTTCCAATCGCCGCTCTCGCGAGCAGCGAAGTTGATGTTCACGAGCTCGGGGTGATCTGCGACGACGCCGTAGTTGTCCTTCTCCTCGTCATGGTCTTGGACGAGGTGATCCCAGAGGTGCCACTCCCAGACGACCTCGGCCTCGGTCTTTCCCTTGGGCTTCACCTCGATGATCGTGTCTGGCCAGACGCCCTCTTCGCCCAAGCGCTCGGGGTCGCGCCCGGCTTGCACGGCCTCTTCCTCTGTCTTGTGCTCCCAGACGACCATGAGCACGTTGCCGTTCGGCATCACGGCGATGTCGTGGTGCTGCATGTGCTCCTCGTTGGAGTAGAGGAGGTCCCACAGGAGCTCGCCGTCCCAAGAGATGCGCTGGACCCTGCCGCCAGAGCCGCCGCCGTGGAAGGTCGGGTTGTCGAAGTCTTGCGCGGTCCGGACGATGCTGCCGTCCTCCATGAGGTAGGCGGAGTTTCCGGGGGGGTGCTCGGAGGGCCACTCGTGGACGACCTCACCCTTCATGTCGATGAGGTAGGTGGTCTTCGAGCGGATCGGGGCGAAGAAGGTGTAGCCCTCGAACGCGCCCTCTTCGCTCTTCTTGAGGCCGGCGTCGATCTGCGGTCCGCCTCGCTCACCGCCGCGCTGGCCGCGGCCCTGAGCGTCGCTCGTGGGCGCGAGACAGAGGAGGGAGAGGAGGGCGAGGGTGAGGGTCTTCTTCATGAGGGCTCCAGTGCGTGGCGGTGAATCTTATCCAAACCCGCCCGGCCTGAGTGGTTGCGTTGGAACAGCCTCCATTTCACGTCGCCGAGAGGCAGCCCCTACAATCCCATGGTCACAGCAGAAGGAACCCACCATGTCAGCACCCCTCCTCACCCTCGCGCTCCTCGCCCTGCCGACTGTTCAAGGTCCTCAATACGAGGCGAGCTGGGAGTCCCTCGACGAGCACGAGACTCCGCAGTGGTTCCGCGACGCGAAGTTCGGGGTCTTCATCCACTGGGGCGTCTACTCGGTCCCTGCTTATTGCGACACGAGCACCTACTCCGAGTGGTACCAGGCCTGGGTCGACTGGAACTCTCACGACGGCCTCGAGCGCAAGTTCCACGAGGAGAACTACGGCGCAGACTTTGAGTATCGAGAGTTCGCCCCGATGTTCCGCGCAGAGCTCTGGGATCCGGCGGAGTGGGCGAAGATCTTCCGGCGCGCGGGCGCGAGGTACATCGTCATCACGAGCAAGCACCACGACGGCTACTGCCTCTGGCCCAGCGAAGAGGCCAGCGCAGCGCGGGGCTATGCGTGGCACAGCGAGGCGGTGGGGCCGAAGCGTGACCTCCTGGGCGAGCTCTTTGAGGCCTGTCGCGGCGAGGGGATACGGCCGGGTATCTACTACTCCTTCTTGGAGTGGCACAACCCGCTCTACGACGAGGACAAGCCGCGCTACGTGGAGGAGGTGATGGTCCCGCAGATCCAGGACCTCATCACGCGCTACAAGCCTGATGTCTTCTGGCCTGACGGCGAGTGGGACCACCCCGACACGCTCTGGCGTAGTCAGGAGGTCTTGGCGTGGATCTACAACAACGCGCCCAACTCCGCAGAGCTCGCGGTCAATGACCGCTGGGGGAAGGGCCTGCGCGGGCAGGTCGGCGACTACTCGACCACGGAGTACGGAGACCTCGGAAACTCATCGGGGGAGGGGATGCGCGAGCAGCGCCCCTTCGAGGAGTGCCGGGGGATCGGGCACTCCTTCGCCTTCAATCGAAACGAGGGCTATGACATCTATCAGTCGCGCACGGAGTCGGTGCGTGAGCTCATCGACCTCGTCAGCAAGGGGGGCTCGCTGCTCCTGGACGTCGGGCCCACCGCCGACGGGCGCATCCCGCTCATCATGGTGGACCGCCTCTTCGCCATCGGGCGTTGGCTGGAGACGAACGGCGAGGCGATCTATGGCACGACGAAGGGCCCCTTCGAGTCCTTGGACTTCGGGCGGGCGACGACGAAGGGCGAGACGCTCTACCTGCACCTCTACGACTGGCCGGCTGGAGACGCCTTGACCATCCCGGGGCTCGTGACGCCGATCCGCTCAGCGCGCGTCCTGGGCGGGAGGAGCGGCGCGCTGAAGGTGACCGGGGCGAAGCGCGAGTGGACCATTCACCTCGACGGTGAGCATCCAAAAGAGCACGCCACGGTGCTGCGCCTAGACCTCGTCGGCGAGCCCGAGGTGGACACCTCGGTCCGCCCGGACGGCGGCGGGAGCTACGTCCTCAAGCCGAGCCAGGCGAAGCTGACCGGCGGCGGGATCCGCCTCGAAGAGCGCGGCGGGGGAGAGAACATCGGGTACTGGCTGGACGCCCAAGACCACGCCGCTTGGGAGCTCAAGCTCGCGCCCGGGAGGTACGCCGTCGATGTCCTCTACGCCATAGCAGCGGGGAGCGAGGGCTCGGTGATCTCCGTCTCATGGGGGGAGCAGCGCCTCGCTGCCAGCCTCTCTCAGGCGACGGGGTCTTGGGACAGCTACCAACGACTCCCGCTCGGCTTCCTCCGGGTCGAGGAGGAGGGCGCGGGAGACTTGATGCTCGAGTGCCTCGAGCAGCCTGGCCTGGCGGTGATGAACTGCAGGGAGCTCCGCCTGATCAGGCTGGATTGAGGGAGCCTCTCAGTCGCTGATCGCTGCTCGGACCATCTTGAGCAGCTCTCCCTTACGGAAGGGCTTCTGGAGGAAGAGCCCCGACTCCTCATTCGCTCGCTCGCCGAGCCCAGACATCATGATCAAGCCGACGTCTGGCCTCTCCAAGGCGAGCCATGCCTTCAGCTCACGGCCGCTGCTCTCAGGCATCACGAGGTCTGTGATCACCAGGTCCACTCCTCCTTCCTTCTCGACGATCGTCCTCTTGGCCTCTGACACGCTCTTCGCCTCGAGGACGCTGTAGCCGCCGTCGGTCAGCATGCGCGTCGCCAGGTTGCGGATCATGTCGTTGTCGTCGACGAGGAGGATCGTCTCTTGGTGGCCTATCGGGCTGGCGGCGTCCGCTCCAGCCGAACCCGCTGCCTCGTCAGGGCGAGCTTCCGCGGGGAGGTAGATGTTGAAAGAGGTCCCTTCGCCGAGCTGGCTCTCGACGTCGATCGCCCCTCCGCTCTGAGTGATGATGCCGTGAGTCGTCGCCAAGCCCAGCCCCGTGCCTTGCCCGGCCTTCTTCGTCGTGTAGAAGGGGTCGAAGATGTGCTCGAGGTGTTCGGGCTCGATCCCTGAGCCGGTGTCGCTCACGGTCAGCTTGACGAGGGGCCCAGGGGACAGCCCGAGCGGCCGCTCTCTGTCAGAGCTCGCTCCCTCGGAGAGCCCAAAGTGGATCCGTCCGCCATCGGGCATCGCGTCTCGAGCGTTCACGGCGAGGTTCATGATCACCTGCTCGAGCTGTGTTCGATCGGCAGAGACCCAGCCGCCACCGGCGTGGTCATCGACCTCTACCTCAATCGTGGGGCCGGTCAAGCGATCCAAGATGGGGCCCATCTCCTCAATCACAGCGCTGAGGGAGAGGACCTTGCAGTTCATCACCTGTCGGCGACCGAAGGCGAGGAGCTGTCGGGTCAGCTTCGCGGCTCGATCGGAGGCTTTGAGGACGGTCTCTACGTCGTCGCGACGCGCTCGCTCATCGCTCGGCGGTGAAGAGAGCAGCCCCTCGCAGGTCCCGATGATGACCGTGAGCAGGTTGTTGAAGTCGTGCGCGACCCCTCCTGCCAGGCGCCCGACGGCCTCCATCTTCTGCGCCTGTCGTAGCTGGCCCTCGAGCTCGACGCGCTCCGTGATGTCGTGGAGGAGGCCGGTGTGCTCTCCCTCGGTCGTGGTGCGGAGCGTGATCAAGAACCAGCGCTCCTCCCCCTCCTGCGCCGCGAAGCGCAGCTGAACCTCTCGGTCTGCCTGGCCGGGTTCTGGGAACCCAGGCCAGGAGGGGCGATCCTCTTCGATCAGGAACGAGGTCAGCGGAGCTCCTATGGAGTCCTCGATCTCATGGCCTAAGAGCGTGCTCCACGCCTCATTGAGGTAGGTCAAGCGCTCGCTCTCATCGCACTGGAACGCGACCTCGGGGAGGATCTCCAACAACCTCTGCAGCCGGAGCTCGGTGGAACCGAGCTCCTCGATGAGGCGGTGTTGGACCTGCGCGTGCAGCTCGTCCCGCGAGAGTGCGTCTAGATCGCTCATCAGCTCTGCAGGATGGCGCTAGCGTCGTTCACGTTTTGGAGGAGGTCATCCGATTCGATCACGTCTGCATACAGCGGGAAGATGTTCTCGCAGTAGAAGTCCTGCTCGAAGCTCGTCCGGCCGGCGGTGCAGTCCTTGAGGATCGACACGCGGTACCCGCGCTCGTGGGCTGCTCGACCGGTGCTGTCGATGCAGATGGAGGTCACGACGCCGGCGATCACGACGTCCGTGATCCCGCGCTCTTTGAGGGTCTCGTCTAGGCTCGTGTTGGAGAAAGCGTTCAAGCCCCGCTTCCCCGGGATCTCCTGGATGCGCTCACCGAAGCCCTTCAGCTCCTTGATCGTCTCGGAGCCGGCCTCTCCGCCCTTGAACGCCCCGACGTCGACGATGGCCTTGAGGATGCCGGTGGGGTCAACGAGCTCTTCGTACTCTGGCGTGAACACGATCGGAGTCGAGATCAGCAGGGCGTCTGTGCCGGACAGCGATTCGAGGAGCGCGACGGTGTTACCGAGCATCTTGTTGCGCCACTCCGCGTCCTCTAGCGCTCCTACGAGCGCCCCGTCGGCCTCGAAGTAGTCGTTCTGGTACCCGATCAGGATGACCGCGGTCTTGTTCATGTCGTAGGTGGTGTTGTTGTCTTCCATTGCCTTGTGTGTGCTTCGTTGGTTTTGGATCGAGCTCGAGCTCATATTCGCTTCGCCCGAGCCTGCGTCGACCACCGCTGAACCTGTGATTTGGCTCCTGCCTCGGTGGCGATCATCATTCAAGGTAGCCCAGGTGGGCTGAGGATTTCTCTAGGGTGAATTCCCTAATCGAGCGAACGAGGACCCCACAGGATCTTACAGGGCGGCCTCACAAAATGGGGTGACACGGATCAGGGACAGAGGATCACGGTCAGAGCGTCAGAGAGGTTGAAGCCTGAGGCGCCCGCCGCGGTGTCTCGGTACCAGAGCTGAAGGACGAGCGAATCACCGGCTGTCTCTGAGGAGAGGGGCGATGAGCTGAAGTCCAAGGGCCTGGCGATGTCACCTTGCGGTGAGGCGAAGAGCGCTGGGTTGAGCCTCGTCACGTCTCCACCGGCGCAGCGGTAGCCGTCGCCGAAGGGGACCTCGATCGCGTTGGTGCCGTAATAGAAGAGGCCCGGCGTGCCAGCAGGGAGGTTGTCCGCGTAGAGCAGCGCAGCGTTCGTGGAGACGCTCGCTGGTCCGAACCAGCGGAGGGTGGAGGCGGCGCCCGTCGAGTTGGTTGATGGGGTGCAGTGACGCGTCACGCCGCACGCGGCCTCTGGGACCCAGACCTCGGCCTCCGCCTCCAGGGGGAGGCCAGCGACGCTCGAGTCGAACAGGTCGACGGTCGCGTTCGAGAGTTCGGGTGTTTGGTCAGAGAAGAAGGAGAGTGTGTGAGCTTTGCCCCAGACGACGACGTTGGCGTTGGGGTTCGTGCTGTAGGACTCACTGCGCCACTCTGCGTACTCAGCAGAGGTCGTGAAGCTCCACGCTGCGTTCGACTGGGGATCGCCTGAGTGATGTGGCGGGGCATGGAAGGTGTCTCCCCAGACGGCGGCGCCGTTGCCTACAGGGAGCTCGAGCGACTCCATGCCGCGCGTGAAGTTCTGGTTGTAGAGGACGTAGTCGTAACGCCAGGTCCCTGGGCTCGTCTCTGTGACGAGGCTGCCGACGTGGAAGCGCCCCTCGCCCGGGACGTCGACAGAGTCGAGCTGCGCGCCGGTCTGGGCGACCCAAGCCAGGATCGCGGGCTCTCTGACGTTTGTCTCGCCCTCTAGGTTCAGGTCCCAGCTGCCTCCCCCGAAGGAGCCGAGGGTCACGTCCCGCCAGGAGACGTTGTCCATTTGGTTCCCGTACTCTGAGTCCTCGGGCTGGATGTACTGGACCTCAGCGATGAAGCGGGCGTTCGGGTGCGCGCTGGGGTCCAGGTCCGCGGCCTCGACGCTCAGGCGCTTGTACGCCGCAGGCCCCGTTTGCCCGACGGTGTCGTAGGGGAAGGGGAACTCGCCTGTGTAGGGGTTGACCTCCCAGCGGGGCCCCATCGTCTCTTGCCCGCCGTTGGAGCCAGCGCCGTAGGTGTCGGCGCAGCCGATGCCGGTGACTTGAGAGTTGTTCGGGTCCTGACAAGTGCAGCAGAAGCTCTCGGTGGCGGAGGCCCAGCCGTGCTTGAGCCAGCTCATGCCGAGCTGTTCGAAGCGCCCGTCTTCGATCCGATACATGTTCTGAGCGATGACCGGGTGGACATTTGTCGTGGCCCACCAGCCCATCTCCATGTCGCCGACGTTGCAGGCGGTGGCGGCCCAGGAGTAGCCAGCGCGGCCGCCGTCGGTGCCCCAGAACATCGTGTCGGGGATGTCGCCCACGATCACGTCGGGTCCGGTGGTCTGCCCGCAGGGGTCGACGACGTCAGTCTCGACTTCGATGGCTCCTGGCCCCGGCATGGAGTCCTGCCAGTTCCCAACCTGAAACCAATATGTCGCCCCGGCAGATGCGC
>JAKVCE010000100.1:0-1172 GCA_022447405.1 Planctomycetota bacterium
TCCCGTCGAGGGCGTAGTGCTTCTTCATGTGCGGGCTGATGAGCTCGCTTGAGAGAGATGCGTGGAGGTCGAGGCGCACGCCACGGTCAATGTCGAGGAAGCCCGACACCTGATTCAGCGAGTTGAGCTGGAAGTACTGGCCGGCGAACTTCGGGAAGAAGGTGTCCGCCTTCTGGTCAGGCCAGGCGGCCTCAATCCCCATCTCCTCGCAGACCCCGCGCAGGTTGCAGAAGAGCTCGATGTCGTCTCCGTCCGGCGAACGCCGCTCGGTCTGGACGAAGGCGCGGTACTCGTCCCTGAGGAGGATCGAGTCCTGGTACTGCCGGTTCTCCAACTCGAAGGCGCTGGCCACGAGCTCTTCACCTGTCCCGAAGATGCCCACGTCCCGGATGCGCCCGACGTGGATGGGGCGCGGGAGCGCGCCTCCCGAGAGCGTGACGTAGCGACCCTTGTCCTCGGCCTGGATGCCCTGAGCCTCCAAGTTGGCCAGCGAGGGGTAGCGCAGGGCCTCGATGGCGAGCTTGCCCGCCCAGTTGATCGACCCATAGGCTGCCCAGTCCGCCTTCGAGAGGTCCTCGCCGTTCAGCTCGCCAGCGATCGCGAGCTCATCCCCGCCGAAGACCTCGAGGGGGCCGAGGCCCAAGGGCAGGTCACCTGCCGCGGCCTCGACCTGTGCGAGGGCCTCCTCCACCCCGACGGCGTCCATGAGACCCGTGTACTCCGGTGACTGGAGCACCGAGGACCAGGTCCGGTCGAGGGCGAAGTCGTCTGCAGCTGCGAGGCGCGGGAAGGGGTCAAAGTCCCGCTCGAGGTGCGCCTTGGCCGCGAAGAACTGGACCTTGCGGGGCACGAGCCCGGCGACGTCAGCGTCCAGGCCGCCCTCGAAGGGGCTGAAGAGGTAGGTCGAGAAGGCAAAATAGCCAACCAGCAGGAGCGCGCCCAAGACGGTGCCGATGATGCGGAGGAGCTTCTTCATCTCTTGGTCTCTTTCGGTCGCGCGGGGGGCACGGAAGCCCTGCACCTTCCCCTTTCCAAGCAGATCTGGGGGGAGAGAGCCAGAGAGACCACGCGCGTGATGACTCTGACGCCGACAGTGCGCAGATCTTCCCAGCTCTCGAATTGCCCCCAGCCCCCCCCGCCCCGCCGTGGATAGGGCGCAGGTGCAGAGGGGG
>JAKVCE010000100.1:1225-7513 GCA_022447405.1 Planctomycetota bacterium
CCAAGAGTATCCCCCTCTCCGCCACCCTCGCCCTCGACGCCCGCGCCAAGGAGCTCATCGCCGAGGGCCGCGACGTCATCAACATGACAGCCGGGGAGCCGGACTTCGACGCTCCTGCGGCCGTCCGCGATGCCTCTCGGGCCTTCGTGGACTCGGGCAAGGTGCGCTACACCCCAGCGCCTGGCAGGCCCAGCCTGCGCGAGACGATCGCCGGTCACCTGAGCCGCACCCGCGGCGTGCCCTTCGAGGCCAAAGAGGTGACCGTCTGTCACAGCGCCAAGCACGCGCTCTCGGGCGTAATCCTCTCCCTCGTCTCAGAGGGTGACGAGGTCCTCCTGCTCCTGCCTGCGTGGGTCAGCTACTTCGAGATGATCCGCTTCGCTGGCGGCGAGCCGGTCGCCGTCCCCTGCCGCTCCGACCTCGGCCCGGACCTCAAGGCCATCGCTGCGGCCGTGACGGAGAACACGCGCGGCATCATGATCAACAGCCCGTGCAACCCCTCGGGCTACTGCTTCACTTCAGAAGAGATGAAGGCTCTCTGCGAGCTCTGCGAGGAGCGCGACCTCTGGATCCTCTCGGATGAGATCTACAGCCGAATGATCTACGACGGGACGAAGCACGAGAGCCCGGTGACCTACGGCGACGACGCCCGCGCGCGCACGATCATCGTCGACGGCGCGAGCAAGGCCTTCGCCATGACCGGCTACCGCATCGGCTACCTCGCCGCGAACACGGAGATCTCCGGCACGGTCGGCAGGCTCCACAGCCAGCTGACCGGCGCGCCCAACGCGATCAGCCAGGAGGCCTTCGAGTGCGCCTTGGCCGAGGAGCCCGCCGAGGTCACCGACATGGTGGCTGAGTTCGACCGGCGTCGGCACTTGATCGTCTCGGGGCTCGAGGCCCTGGGTCTCCCGTGTGAGCTGCCGAAGGGCGCCTTCTACGTCTTCCCTGACGTCTCGGCGCATCTGGACGAGAACGGCTCGATGGGCTTCTCAGAGCGACTCCTGGAGGAGGCCGAGGTCGCCTCCGTCCCCGGCAGCGCCTTCGGCACCGAGGGCCACGTGCGCCTCTCCTACGCCCTCGCCGAGGACCAGATCACCGAGGCCTTGGAGCGCCTCGGCAGGTTCCTTCAAGGCTGATCCGCCTCAGTCAGCAGCCTTCGCGTAGCGTCGGTAAGCGATCGGGAGCTCTTCATGAGGTCCGCGGGCGGCCAGAAAGATCTGAGGCGGTCTCGCATCTCTACGTCTTCAACACCACTCCCAATCTGGTCGGGGAGGCGCAAGCGCGGCCCCTCGCCAGCGAATGACGAGGAGCCGCAGGTGTGCCTTACAGGAGTCTGTCAGCGAATGATCTGGACGCTGACTGGCGCTGAAGGGACGCCGTTCCCGTCCAAGATGAGATACTCGAAGGAGTCCTGCTTCCACTTGGCCGATCCCCAAGCGAACCAGACCTGTCCTGAGGCCTGGTGATGGCGGACCACGCCGTTTCTGGGAGGCGTGACGACGCGGAAGGTGCTCATGTTGAGCCCAGAAGATCCTGCGAGGTCGTTCGCGAAGAGGTCCATGAGGATCATCCCGCGCCCGTGCTCCGGCACGCCGAGCTGGTCGAGGAGATAGACGTCGTCGCCCGCGAGCGGCGCGTCTTCGAGGAAGTGCACCTCGAGCTCGAGGCTCGGGTCCACGTCCACGCTCAAGGGATCGCTGAGCTCAGCCACCGTGAGGCGACCGATCTTCTCAGCGCGGAAGCGCTGTGTCCCACCATCAACGCTCACGGTGAGCGGGGCGTTAGGGCTCCCGTCGAGGGGCGCGACCGTCACGGAGCCCGTCTCAGAGGGGCTGAGGATGAGGTTGTGCAAGAGCACATCCTCAGGCTCCTGCATCGGCAGGCCCGCCATGAAGGGCAGGAGCGCGCCGAGGTCGCCTGAGAAGAGCGAGCCGAACACGCGACTGGTCTGGATCGAGATGTCGCCGCCAGCGATGAGCTGTCCCGCCACGTCGATCTCGGCGATGTCGACCTCGCCGCCTTGCGCGACGAGGCTGCCGTCGAAGTTGACGTCAGCGATGAAGACCTGGGAGGCCTCGAAGGCGTTGAAGAGGACCATGTCCGCGTCGATGTTGTGCAAGCGGATCCCGAACTGAGTGGGGTTCAGGTTGCCGCCCTCGATGTTGACGACAGCGGCGGAGCCGGGCGCAACATGGATGGAGACGTCGCGCGCGGCCTCGAGCTGAGCGGCCGTGACGAGGAAGACCTCGAGCGCTGCGCCGGAGCTCGCGCTCAGGATGAGGTTGTCCTCATGCTCGACGACGGTGCCCGTGGGGGCGACGGCGCCCAGCGCGGTCGTCGTCGTCGTGATGAGGTCCATCAGAGCCTCCCAGTCGATCACGCTGTCGATGCGTGGCGGGAGGGTCCCACCCTGGAGCGTGAAGGTCGGCTGGATGTTCAGGCTGCTGCCTGCCACGACGTTGCCGTGCTCGAGGTTGCCGATGTGCGCGTGGATGTCACGCTCAGCGATCAAGGAGTCGGTCTCCTCTGGCGAGACCCCGATGCCGAGGTTGCAGGTCTCTACGGAGAGGTCGTTGCCAGCGGCGATGGTCCCGTAGACATGAGAGGTCTTGATGTCGACGTCTAGGCCTCCGAGGACGGCGTAATCGACATCAACGTCCTCATCGTCGCCGTCGTCGTCGTCGCCACCGTCATCATCATCATCGCCGTCGTCGTCACCGTCGTCGTCACCGTCGTCGTCATCGCCATCATCCGGCGGCTCAACGAGGAAGACCTTGGGCGTGAGGACCAAGACGGACAGAGCGGTGTCCAGGTCCGTCCCCATCATCATCCCAGGCATGTTCCAGCCTCCGCTGGAGGAGTCTTGGGTGCGCACCAGGTAAGAGAAGTAGCCCTCCCTGTCGCTCCCCGGCGCGGCCAGGACGCCGCTGCCGCTCTCTTCACCGGTCTCCCAATCAAAGCTGACGCCTGCGTTCTCAAGGATCACGACCTCACCAGAGGGGAGCCCCTGCGCGAAGGCGGTCAAGCGGAGCGCCCGCGCCACGGTCCACATGGCGTACGAGTTGCCCATGTTGCCCTCTGCGAATCCCAAGGAGCCGTCCTGGCCCCAGTAGTCGCCGAGATACTCGAGGGCCGCGTCGCGCTTGGCTGTGATGGTGTTCAGCGGCGGCGCCTCGAGCGCGATGACCGTCCCCCCAGAGGTGTGCGGTCCCTGGAGCTCGACGGCGTAGAGACCTGAGAGCCCGCCGCCGGTGGTCGAGTGGCCGTGCTCGAAGCTCACGAGCCTGTTCGGCCCCTCGTATCCGAAGGGCACGGCGCCAGCCATGTTGGCCTGGTGATAGATCAGGTTCGTCTCAGACTCTTGGAGGATCCAGTCCGGTATGTCGATTCCGAAGGTGACGTAGAGCCCCTCCATCGCGACGTAGTGCCAGCTGTTCACCGACATGTCGGAGCTGAAGTCATTGGCCGTATATCGCCAGCCTCCTCGGGCGCTCATGCTGTCGACCTGTCCGATGCCGATCATGTCCAAGCAGTCTTCCCCTAGCTCGGCGTACGTCATCCCAGCGGCGGGGCCGACCCCGACGACCTCTCCGGGTGAGACAGAGGCGGCGAGCGCGGCGGTCGCGATGGGGTGCTCATAACCCCACCCCGAGCTTGGTCCACCGACGAGAGAAGAGGGACCGAACGAGACGGCTTGACCGTTCGAGTTCATGTCCGACCTCCCGTTCATGGTCGCACCCCGCGCGACGTCTGCGTTTGGAGCTGTGACGTCCAACTGCACCTGGCAATTGTTGAACAGGAAGTCGAGCCCCTCCTGGACCCTCAGCGCGAGGATGTCTTCATCCGGGTCATTGGTCGCCAAGTGACCCTGGTTCTGCATCGCCCAGAGGCTGAAACCGGTGGAGCCGATCCCCGTGGGCGAGCCGCCCCAGGAGCCGCTCCCCGCCTGGTTTTGGTAGAGGTACCGGAGCCCCTCGTCGATCGCGATGTTCACGTCGATCTGCTGGTGCTCCAGCGCCGTGTCGCTCAGCGCGTCGGAGGCGTCGATGATCGCGATCTCCACCGTGTCCGAGAAGGTGTTCACGCCATCGGTGACCGTCAGGGTCGCTTCCGCCAGCCCGCTGGTCGCGCCGTTCAAGAGGTTGAAGGTCACATCTTCCGGAATGTAGTCATCGTTGAAGATATGGTCGCTCAAGGAGCCGTCATCTATGACCGCAACATCTGTCCCCGGCGAGATGCTCCAGGTGTAGTCCAGACCATTCGCGGTGCCGTCTCCGTCATTGGCGCTCCCCCAGAGGGTCAAGCTCGAGCCAGGTCGAACCAAGCGACGCTGGTCCATGCTGACGCGCGGCGCGTTGGGATATCCAGGCATCACGTTGACGCGCTGAACGACCTGAGCGCTCGCGCTGCCTTCGAAGAGGAAGACAAAGCCTGCGATGAACAGAAGAGAGGAGCGAGCGGTGAGACTCTGGAACATGGGGATCCTTCTTGTGGCTGCTTTGAGCGCTGGAGTCCTTGAGAGCGGCGCCTTACCCCTGACTGGGGGCAAGCCACAAGAGGATACGCGTTTCTTAGTTTTGCCGCTTGGATAGGCTTTTTATCAGCTATCTAGATCCGCATTCGGCTCTACAAGGCGACCTCAGGGCCCGCCTCACACGAGCGCGGCCCCCCGCCAGCGAGTGGCGAGGGGCCGCGCGTGTGCCTCTCTGATCCTTGTCAGCGAATGAGCTGGACGCTGACAGGCGCAGAGCGGACGCCGTTCCCGTCCAGGATGACGTACTCGAAAGAGTCCTCGGTCCACTTGGCTGAACCCCAGGCGAACCAGACCCTCCCTGAGGGCTCGTGGTAGCGGACCACGCCTTTCCCGGGAGGAGTGACGACGCGGAAGGTGCTCATGTCCAGCCCAGAGGAGCCCGCGAGGTCGTTCGCGAAGAGATCCATGAGGATCATTCCGCGGCCATACCTCGGCACCCCCATCTGCTCCAAGAGGTAGACGTCATCGCCTGCGAGCGGCGCCTCCTCCAGGAGGTGGACGTCAAGATCGAGGCTCGGGTCGACGTTGACCCGATCCCAATCTGAGACGTTGGCGACCGTGATGCGCCCGATCTTCTCTGAGCGGAAGCTCCGAGTGCGCGCGTTCACGCTCACAGAAAGTGGCGCGCCGTCCGCCTCGCTCGAGGGCGCGACTGTGACGTCGCCGGAGGCGCTCGGGCTGAGGACGAGGTTGTGGAGGAGCACGTCTTCCGGCTCCTGCATCGCGTGACCCGCCATGAAGGGCACGAGGTCTTCGAGCTCTCCGTTGAAGAGCTGACCGTAGATCCTCGTGGTCTGCAGGGAGATGTCTCCACCCGCGACGAGCTGTCCGGCAAAGTCGATCTCGGCGACGCTCACGCTCCCGCCCTGAACGACCAGGCTGCCGTCGAAGTTCACGTCAGCGACTGACACGTGTGAGGCCTCGTAGGCGTTGAAGAGCACCATGTCAGGGCCGATGTTCACCAAGCGGATACCGAACTGCATGGGGTTCAAGTTTCCGCCCTCGATGTTGACGACCGCTGCGGAGCCAGGGGACACCTCGAGCCTGACCTCCCTCGCGGCCTCAAGCTGCGCGGCCGTCACGTGGAAGAGCTCAACGTCCAGGCCGTTGCTCGCGCTCAGGATGAGGACATCTTCATGAACCGCGGTCGTCCCCGTGGGAGCCAGCGCGCCCAGGGCGGTCGTCGTCGTCGTGACGAGGTTCAAGACGTCTGCCCAGTCAACGACGTTGTCGATCCGGGGCGCTTGAGTGCCACCTGAGAGGGTGAATGTGGGCTGGATGTCGAAGCTGAGACCCGCGACCACGTTGCCGTGCTCGAGGTTGCCTATTTGCGCGTGGATGTGACCGTCCGCGATCATCGTGTCCGTGTCCTCGTCCGTGACGCCGATGCCTAGGTTGCAGGTCTCGACGGTCAGGTCATTTCCTGCCGCGATGCTGCCCCAGACTTGGGAGGTCCTGATGTCCACATCGAGGCCGCCGAAGATCGACTCGGTGAGGACCTCCTCATCTCCATCGTCATCACAGACTTCGAGGTGAGCGTCGGTAGGGATGCCGAAGGCGGTCGGGACGCCGTCGAGGTGAAGGTCCAGGCTCGCTGAGGGGTCCGCGTCTGCGGGGTCTTCGACGCAGTAGCCCTCGAAGGTGACCGTGAAGAGGACGCAGACCTCCTCTGTCGGATCATTGGGGAGGACGACAGAGTGCGAGGGGGGGTCCAGGTTCGTCACCAGTCCACCGATCCCGCCGGTCCCTGC
>JAKVCE010000101.1 GCA_022447405.1 Planctomycetota bacterium
GTGACGCGGACGCGCGGCCTCACCGCGCGCGGTCGGCGCCTCGAGAGCGAAGCGCTCCGCGAGACCGAGCGCGCCTGCGCTCAGGCCTGCAGAGAGGTCCACGCCCAGGGCTCGGACCGCCTGCGTGAGCTCCTGAAGCGCTCCAGCACGCGGACCATCCGTCACCTTGCCCTCTCCCCGCGCACGCACCCAGACCTCGAGCGCTGCGCCCGCCTCCTTCGCGTCCACCCCGACCTCGTCGCAGGCGGCGAGGAGCTCGAGCGCCTCCTCTGGGACCCGCAGCCCGAGCGAGAGCCCGACGGAATCCAGCGCGTTGAAGCGTCCCCCCTGTCGCCCGCCGTCGTGAGTCTCGAAGACCCAGCCGCAAGGTGTCGGACACCCGGCGCAGCCACGGAGCGAGACGCCTGCGTCAGCGCCGGCGCTCGCGAGCGCGCGCGCGCCCTCTACCGCGTGCTCATCCGCCGCCTGATAGCGCAGCTCATGAGCGCGCTCGAGGGAGCCACCGGCGCCGCGCTCGCGCAAGCGCGGAGAGCGCTTCAGCTGTGAGACCAAGCGCAGAGAGTCTTCACCCGGAGCGACCTCGGGAGCCTCAACCACCACCGCCCAGAGCCCCATCCCGGCGAGCGTCCCCCCTAAGCCGCCGCGGCCCACGAAGCTCGGCGGGTCCTCGCCCACTGCGAGGTTCGCGTAGCTGACTCCTCTCCAAGCAGCCGGACCTACGGCGAGGTGCGCGCCCTCGGGGTGCCGCTCCGCCAAGAGCGCGAGCCAATCCGAGAGCGTCTCCACCTCCTCGTACCTTCGCATGCTCACCCCCCCACTCGAGTCGATGACGAGGACGCAGCCAGGCTCCGACGCGTGACCGCGCAAGACGAGGGCGTCTGCGACGCTCGCGAGCCTGCGCCCGAGCGAGCCGCCCACGGCCCCCTCGGCCACCCGCCCGGTGTGCGCGCCCCGCCCACAGACGGAGACCCGCGCAGCCGTCGGGACGCCGCGCCTCACGGCCCCGCCCACAGCCAGCACGAAGGGCGCCTCCGCCCCCCTGCGGTGCGCGTCCGCTTGCAGGGACCACGCGAGGGCGCTCCCTCCCGCCTCTGCGAGGGCCTCGAGCTCGGTCCACTCACTCTCAAAGGGAGCGACGCGGCCGCTGCCCTCTCTGAGGTCCACCTCGAGGAGGCGGAGCGGCGCGCGTTGTTTCTCGGGCGGGTTCTTCAAGGTCTCGCTAACCTGTCGGGTCACAGCCTGCGCCGCAACCCCTCATGGCGCAGCTCCACAGCTTGCGTGACTCCTTCGCCATAGGCCGCGTCTTCGGGATCCAGATCCGCGTCCACCTCCTGTTCCCGCTCATCCTGGCCTTCGTCCTCATGCAGGGCCTGAGCCAGCCCGGCGCCTCGATGGGAGACGCCTTCTACCTGATCGTCGCGGTCTTCATGCTCTTCGGGGTCGTCTTCCTGCACGAGCTAGGGCACAGCCTGGTAGCGCAGGCCTTCGGGATTCAGGTCCTGGACATCACCTTTTGGCCCCTCGGTGGGATGGCCCGCATGGCGGAGCTCCCTGAGAAGCCACGCGTCGAGGGGCTGGTGGCCATCGCTGGACCCGCGGTCAACGGCGTCCTGTTCACGGCTGGCTTGGGGCTGCACCTCATCCTCGGCCTCCCGCTCGAGCTCAACACGCTCCCCGGCTACTTCGTCTACATCAACCTCGCGATGGGCGCCTTCAACCTCATCCCCGCCTTCCCCATGGACGGCGGTCGGATCCTGCGCGCCTGGCTCGCGCGCAGCAAACCGAACAGGCGCGACTGGGTGCAGGCGACGGCCATCGCCGTCAACGTCGGGCGCTTCTTCGCCTTCTTGATGATCCTCGCGGGCACCTACAGCTGCGTCCTCGCCCTCATCGGCGTGTGGGTCTGGTGGATGGGCGCGCGCGAGCTCTGGGCCGTGCGCATGAAGCACAAGGCGCAGCGCTTCTACGACGAGGCGAACTATCCGGGTAGCGAGATGGGCGGGAGCACGCCGGGGTTCACGCCCGAAGACCTGCAGAAGCTCGAGTCCTTCCGCGGCCAGCTGAAGGGCTTCGGTCGAGACAAGGACTAGGCCGTCGGGCTGCCGCCCTCGGGGAACTGCTCCGGGTAGAGCGCGAGCCCCAGGCCTCCTGACACGGGGATCACGGCGCCGGTGATGTAACCGGACTCCTCTGAGCAGAGGAAGGAGATCACGCGCGCGACCTCCTCCGGGGTCCCGGCGCGACCGATCGCCGTGTTGCCGACGAGCCGCTCGCGGATCACAGGATCGATCTCGCTCGTCGCGCGCTCTGTCTCGACGAGGCCGAGCTCAATGAGGTTGGCGGTGACGCCGCAGCGTCCGCCCTCCACCGCGAGGGTGCGGGTCATCCCTGCGAGCGCTGCCTTCGCCGTCGCGTAGGCGACCTGGCCTCCTGCTCCATAGCTCGCAGCCACGGAGCCCACGCTCACGATGCGCCCGAAGCCGCGCGCCTTCATCCCCCCCATGAGGTGTCGGCTGAGCCTGAGGGAGGCCACAGCGCACACCTCAAGGACTCCCCTGATGTCCGCCTCGCTCACCTCCTCGAGGGGGCCATAGGGCGCGAAGCTCGCGGCGTTGTTGACGAGCAGGTCGACCTCGGGCGCGACGCCGTCGAGGTCTCGGAGCCAGTCCTCCCCGGTGAGGTCCGCAGCGAGGGCGATCGCTTCTCCGCCGTCGGCTCGGATGGAGTCCGTGACAGCGCCCAGCTCCTCCGCGCTGCGAGAGACCAAGACCACGCGCGCTCCTCGCGCTGCGAGGGCGCGCGCAGTGGCCGCGCCGATGCCGCGCGCTGCGCCGGTGATGACGGCGGTCCGTTGTGTGTGCGCTCCTTGAGTCACGAGGACATGATCCCCGCTAGACGCGCTCCTGCCCAGCCTAGTCCCACGGAACTAGGCTGGAAGGATGGACGCTAGGGCCCGAACAGGACCTGGACGCCGTTCGTGAGGTTGAACTTGGCTCCACAGGGGCTCGTCACAGGGTCTCGGTACCAGAGCTGATACCGGCGGAGGTCGCCGCTGACGACGCCGCCTTTCAGGACGAGGTCCTCTGTAGTCTGGGAGCGCCCAGCCGAGTCAGCGACCTTCACCTGAAGACGAATCACGCTGCCGCCGGCGCATCTCAGACCGTCACCGAACTGGTTCCCGCTCCCGCCGTTCACAGCGTTGTTCCCCTGGAAGTAGAGGCCGGGCTGGCTCGGGATGAGCGCAGAGCCCTCGAGCTTGAACATGTCCCCGCCGGTCGCAGACACGGAGGAGCTCCCTGAACCGATGAGGCTCGCGCCCGCGTCCCAGGTAGAGTTGTTGCCGTTGCCGCAGCCAGCGAGGTCTCCGCTAGCGGTGTCGCAGTTGCCGCAGGGGCACTGGCAGCCCAAGGCGCTGGGCAGGTCCTGTCCAGAGCAGAACTGCACGAACTCTTCGCACTCGTCCGGGACTCCGTTCGCGTTGAAGTCATCCGAGGTCCCGTTCGAGATGTCCTCGGCGTCTTCCGCGCCGTTTCCGTTGCAGTCAATGATCGGGTCTTCGCTGGTGTCGGCGCCGCCTAGGTCATCGCCAGCGCTCTTACCATCACGACCACCGCGCAGGCCCATGGACTCCGCCGAGACGAAGATCCCGGGAGCGCCGGCGCCGCCGGTGAGGCTCAGGCCTTCACCGACCGGCGGGATGAGCAGGTCACCCTCGCAGATAGGGATGCCGAAGATGCTGTCAGGTGTCCCGATGATCGGGGAGCCGCGCCGGACGCTGAAGAGCAGCATGTCTGTCTGTCCTTCGATCCACTCATAGGGGAAGGTCGAGCGCTGGTACACGCCGTCGCCGTTGTCCCAGAGGATCAGCGCGTCGATGTCGTCCTTGAACTCATTGAAGGGGTCTTGGTCGAGGCCAAGATCCGTCGCCCTCGCATAGGAGGAGACCACACCCCCGACCCCCGTAGAGATCAGGATGTCGCCGGGGCTGAACTGCCCGTTCGCAGCGGCAGAGTTGGAACCGAAGATCCCTTCGAGCGGGTCAAAGAGGTTGCCGTCCAGTGAGAAGAAGGCGGGGTTGTTGATCGTGACAGGATCGACCTCGCTCGAATCAGGTCGATAGAGGTTCATCGAGTCGGAGTTGGATCCGTCGTTGACCGGACCTTGCGAGGCCGCGTTCGGCTCTTTCAGGCCGTAGCCCGGGTACTTGTAGCCAGAAGCGCTTCGGGCCCCGTCTCCATCAATGACCGCGATGTTGCCCCACGGGCCGTCGGGGCTGGGACCAGGGGGAGGGACCGGACCGGGGAGCACACCCTCGACGAGCTTGAAGACATCAGCAGAGGCCTCCTTGCCACCGAGCGATCCTTCGGTCGAGACCGAAGGCTGCTGCGGGTTCTGCGGGATCCCCCGCGCCCACTCATCAACCGTGAAGTAGATCCGGCTGCCGCCAGCGAGTCCTTCCGGTGTGAGGGGGTGGTCATTTCCTCGTGAGAAAGCGTCGAGCTCTACCTGGCAGGGCACCCCGGGTTGAGGGTCGTTGCAGGGACCGAAGGCCTGCAAGCCCAGGTCTGCTCCATCCAGGAGGATCTCAGGAGCGGACTGAGGTCCAGGCGTGGGTCCCCCGTTAGTGGAGGCCAGCATGTCGGACTCGCGGATGGGGATCCCGTTCGCGTCGTGCTCACCGTGGAGCGGTCCCTTGTAATCCGCAGAGAAGACGACCCCGTAGTTAAAGGCCGGCCCGGTACCTCCGCCGCCGCAGCCCTGGGGGTAAGAGATCTCGAACTGCCCCTGACCACCAGCCGCGCCCGGGAAGGTGCCGACCTGGATCAAGTAGCTGTTGCCGTTCACGATCGCGAAGCTGATCTCAGACTGAAATCCGCAGAAGTCGTCGTTGCAGTCAAGCGCCGTGCCAGTAGAGCCGACCTGGGGGCATGAGCCTCCCGGGTAGGCGGCGATCTTGGTGTCCACGCTCGTCAAGGTGCACGTACTGACGACGCCGATGCCTGTACAGTCCGATGTCCACTCGAACCACACGTCGTTGTCGACGGCGGAGCTCCCGAACTGATAGCAGAGGTACTCGTTCTGTCCCTCGGGGCCTGTGGTCGCGTTCGAGTTGTCGAAGGCGAACTGGCCGGGGCCAGAGATCGGCTGGGCGGTCGCACAGGCGTCCGAACCCCCTCCCTGCAGCGCCAGCGCAGGAGACGCCGAGACACCGACAAGGCTGGCGGTGATAAGAGCGATGCTGAGCAGTCTGCGGGGTGCGCTCATGAGACGATTTGTCGGGTTGGGGTGGAGCTTTAGAGGGTCCTTCTCCGCGATTAAGCGGACGCTTGAAGCATACCCCCGACCCGAAATCCTTGTCTTATTCCTCATTTTTTGGGCTCTCATGGCTCTTTTTGACGACAGATGTGTCGCGGATTGACCTCCACCCTTCGCCTCGGAGGGGCCGAGGTGGGCTCGGGTCGTGTGTGGATATTCGCCCTTATGGGCACGCGCTAGGGAGAGCGCTAGCTGAGGATTCCTGCACTCAACTGACGTGAGCGGTGCAAAGCTGGACAGCTAATCGCGAAAAAGCGGACTAATCATCTTCAGAGAGCCCGCTGAACTTGATCGGCGGGTTGTAGATGAAGGGCAGCGCGTAGCGCGTCTCCTCGTGCGCGATCCAAGAGCCGAGGTCCTCTGGCATGTGCTCCTCGACGAACTGGATCGGCGAGGCTGGGACACCCCACAGGTGCCCATCCCTAGAGGCGGCGAGGACGCCGAGCTGCTCACCGCTCCCGCGGAACACCACATCCGTGATCTCACCGCGCGCGGCCTCGTGGATCCAATGAGCCTCTCCGTCCTCGACGCTCCAGAGCTGAACGACTCCGTCGGCTGACCCCGTCACCGCGAAGCCGGCTTCACGGTTTAGGTCTGCGGTCAGGACGTCCGCTTCGTGGTGAGTCTCGTTGTCCCGGATCATCGCTCCGGTGCTCGAGTCGAGGATCCTCGCGTATCGCCGATCACCGGGCGTGCCGAGCAAGAGCTCACCATCCGCGCTGCTCTTGAGAGCGCGCATCTGCACCCCTCGCGAGACCCCGACCTCTTCTCCTGTCTTCACATCGAACATCCGAATGCGACGCTCGGAGGTGTTGACGAACAGCACATCTCCGTCCTTGTGGAACAGGAGCTCGAAGATCGTGACGGTGGCCTTCGTCATGCTCTCAAAAGAGAGCGTCTTGCCCTCGACGCCAGCCTCCATCGCGTGCAGCTTGACCTCCGCACCTTCACCTGCCGTCGCGACCCACTCCCCGTCCGGGCAGGTAGCGACGCAGCCAGCGGAGCCTAGCTCCTCCGTACCTCCGCCCTCTCTCCAAGCGAAGGCCACCCCCTCCTCGTTGAGCCCGCCGCCCCGTCGCTCGTCTCCGTCTGCAGAGGTCACGGGTCGCCCGGTCTCTAGCGCCCAGCGGAGCTCGAGCGCTTCGAGGTCCAAGCGCCCCACACCGCCATCGCCCCAGAGGAGGAGCCCGCCTCCTGCTGGCGCGTCGGACATGCCACGCACCCCGCCGATCACGCCAGTGTCGATCGGCGTGACAGCGCCCGTCTCCAGCTCCCACGCCCCGAGGACTCCGTTCTCATGTCGAACCAAGGTGCGCCCCTCGGAGTGCACCAGCTGCAGGGGAGCGCCGAGCTGGCTGTAGGTGTTCGGCGAGCCCGCGCGTTGGACCATGTACCAGACGGGGGCGTACTTGGTCGTGGAGAGCGAGGCTAAGCGGGTGCCGTCACGGCTCCAACGCAGACCCGTGTGTAAGTAGGCGCTGCTGAGGCGCTCGATGTGGGCGCCGTCTCTTAGGTCGAAGATGTCGACGCTGCGGGTGCCGTTCGATGCGGCGAAGCGGTCGCCGCGTGGATCGAAGGACGCGTCAAAGAAGGCGCGCTCGCCGTGAACGGAGCTCTGCTCTTCGAGCGTCGCTACAGACCAGACCCGCGCCGTACCGAAGCCGTCCCGTGACCGCTCTCCACCCCAGGAGAGGAGGTGCTCGTCCCCTTCAGAGAGGAGCAGACCCGAGAGGTGCTCCCCGTGGCTGAGCTCTCCAAGGCGCGCTCCTCGGGTGAGATCCCAGAGCTCGACCTCGCCAGCCTTGGTCCCGATCGCGAACAGCGCCCCTCGGGGGCCGCTCCCCATCACCGTGACAGGCTCGGACATCGCGATCTCGAGGCCGAGCGCGCCGCTAGCGACGTCGAAGCTCCTGAAGACGCCCCCCTCATCACGCGTGAGGAGTACCTCACCCCCGCTCATGACGTCGACCTCTACGATTGGCGACTCCACCTCGAGCTGCACCAGCGGCTCCCCACCGAAGGGCGCTATGTGAGCCGCTCCCTCCGCAGTGACCACGACCACGAGCTCCCCATCTAGCGAGGCCACGGCGTGCTTGAGCTCCAGCTCCAGCCTGCGCTC
>JAKVCE010000102.1:0-5046 GCA_022447405.1 Planctomycetota bacterium
TGGCGGCTACCGAGTGACGCTCAACACGGACAACCGGCTGATGAGTGCGACGAGCATGACGAAGGAGTACGAGCTCGCTCACGAGCACTACTCCCTCGACCTGAACGACCTCGAGAAGCTCGCCATCAACGGCATGAAGTCCGCCTTCGCCCCCTACGCAGAGCGCATCCGCCTGATCTACGATGCGATCAAGCCCGGCTACGCCGCCTTGCGCGAAGAGCTCGGCATCTCCGAGCGCCACCCGCACCACCGCTCATGACTGACACTCCCCTGCACTCACCAGCCTCCTTCCACGGGAGGGTCGAGACGGCCGCGATCACGAGCCGCGTCCTCGCCGACAACCCGCTCGGCGACCCCGCGACCCGCGAGGTCCCGGTCTGGCTGCCGCCCGAGCTCGGCCCGGATGAGCGCCTGCCCGTGTGCTTCGTCCTCGCTGGCTTCACCGGCCGCGGCCAGTCCTACCTCGAGACCCACCCCTGGAAGCGCAGCGTCGCCTCGCTCTACGACGAGGGCTGCGCCGAGGGAGAGCTGCCCCGCGTCATCCTCGTCTTCCCTGACTGCTTCACGACCTTGGGCGGCAGCCAGTACGTCAACAGCTCGGCGACCGGTCGCTACGAGGACCACCTGATCCAAGAGCTCGTCCCCTGGATCGACGAGCGCTACCCCACCCTCCCCGGCCGCCGCGCCGTCTGCGGCAAGTCCTCTGGCGGCTTCGGGGCGATGCACCTCTCCATGCGCCACCCCGAGGTCTTCCCTGCGGCCGGCTCCATCAGCGGAGACTGCGGCTTCGACTTCGTCTTCGGGGCTGAGCTCCTCGCCGCAGCGCGCGGGCTCCTGGCCCGAGGTCAGACGCCCGCGGAGTTCCTCGAGGCCTTCCGGAAGGACCCCGACCTCTCTGGGGACGCCCACGCCGTCTTGAACTCCCTCGCCATGGCCGCCTGCTACTCGCCCGCGCCAGAGACCGACCTCGGCTTCGAGCTCCCGGTGGACCTCGCCACCGGCGAGCGCGTCGAAGCCGTCTGGCAGCGCTGGCTCGAGTTCGATCCGCTCCACGCGGTCGAGGCCCACGCAGACGGCTGGCGCGCCCTCGAGCACCTGCACCTCGAGTGCGGCACCTCTGACGAGTTCCACCTGCAGTTCGGGCTGCGCCGCCTCGTGCGCCGCCTCGGGGAGCTTGAGATCCCCCACCACCACGAGGAGTTCGAGGGCGGCCACTTCAAGATCAACGACCGCTACCTCGTCGTCATCCCCAGACTCGTCGAGGCGCTCACGCGTGCCTAGGCACAAGCGAGAGTACACCCCTCTTGAGCGCGCGCTGAGGCGCACGCAGCGTCTCTTCCGGCGCGGCACCTCCTCCCTACGCGTGCTCCCGGACTTCCTCATCGTCGGGGCCCAAAAGTGCGGGACCACCTCCCTCCACGCCTACCTTGAGGAGCACCCGCAGCTCACCGCGCCCCCTGACCGCAAGGAGCTGCACTTCTTCGACAGGCACCACTCCGCTGGGCCTGGCTACTACCGGAGCTTCTTCCCGACGAGGCTCTGCCGCTGGCTCCACTCGCAAAAGACCGGCGGTCCGTCGCTCTCCTTTGAGTCGACCCCTGAGTACATGGCCTACGCTGAGGCGCGCGAGCGGATGCACGCGCTGCTCGGTCCGGTGCCGCTCGTCGTGATCTTGCGTGACCCCATCGAGCGCGTTTGGTCTTGGTACCGCATGTACTCAAGCCTCAACCCCGGGATGGACTTTGAGGCGCTGCTCGACGCGGACGCCTCCATAGCGAAGCACGAGGGGCGCGAGCTCGACTCGGCCGACGGCGAGCTCACCCGGCTGACGGAAGAGCTCCGGCCCTTCACCCGCGGACTCTACGCCGAGCAGCTGCGCGCGCTCTGGGAGCGCTGGCCTCGTGAGGCGCTCGTGGTGCTGGACTTCGACGACCTCGCGCGTGATCCGCAAGGATCCACGGCGCGCGTCTTAGAGCACCTCGGCCTCGAAGCGCTGGAGCGTGAGAGCTGGCCCGTGTTCAACGCCAGCGAGAAGAGCGAGCTCCCAGCAGCCCTGCGCGCCCGCCTCGCGAGCTACTACAGGCAGCCTGACGAGGAGCTCTCCGAGCTGCTCGGCTGGACCCCTGGCTGGCTGAAGTCCGAGTGAGCCCGGGGCGTGAGCCTCAGGCCGTCACAGGCTGCGGGCCAGGCGCAGCCGAGACGCACTCAAGGGCGAGAGCCTCCCAGCGTGCCAAGGTCTCTTTGGCCTTGGCGTGGGTCTGCCGCATGGCCTGGCGCAGGCGCTCCGCCTCGCGCTTGTGTTGTTGACGCTCTGAATCTGAGGTGCCTGTTGAGCTCATGCCGACGCGCTCTTTGAGGTCGACGCGCAAGGCCTTCAGCTCCTGCAGGTAGTGCTCGACCTGCGCCTCGGCGCTCAGGAAGCGATCGCACAGAGCCTCCTTGCCCTCGCGCAGGCTGACCATCAGCTGCTCCTTCTGATCCTTGAGCTGCTCCCGCTTCTCTTGGAGCAGGAGGGACCACTCCTCCGCGGTCTCTCCCATGCGCGCGAGGGCGCGAGGCTGCAGCTCATCTCGCGAGGTCTCAAAGCGCGCCTTGAGGGTCAGGTCAGCCGGGCTGCGACGGAGGTGCGAGGCGAGGCCGACGCGGTCCAAGCTCCAGATCAGCCACTTCGTCGGGTCCCAGTTGTACCAGCGAGGCCCGTTGCGGTAGTCGGCTTGGAAGGAGTGGTGGTAGTTGTGATAGCCCTCACCGAAGGTGAAGAGTGAGAGGAACCAGTTGTCGCGGCTGGTCGTCGCCTTGGACCAAGGCTGCTTACCAAAGATGTGCGCGACGGAGTTGATGAGGAAGGTCATGTGCTGGACGACCACGAGGCGCAAGAGCCCTGCGATGATCGCCATCCCCAGCATGTTCCCGAGGAGGAGGCCTGCGGCCACGACGAAGAGGACGTTGGCACCGATGGCGATCGCGAGGTAGTTGCGGTGTTGCCAGGCGAGGATCGGGTCCGCGCGCAGGTCCGGCACGTTGTCATAGGCGTCGCCGCGCGCGCCCTTGAAGAAGATCCAGCCGATGTGTGAGTACCAGAAGCCCCGCTTCGCGTTGTAGGGGTCTCCGTCGGTGTCCGTCTCGGCGTGGTGATGGCGGTGGTCGCTGCACCAAGCGATGGCGCTGTTCTCGATGGCGGCGGCACCACAGACGGCGAGTGCGAAGCGCACAGACTTGTGCGCCTTGTAGCCCTTGTGCGCGAAGAGGCGGTGATAGCCCGCGGTGATCCCCATCCCGGTGAAGCTCCAGATGACCAAGCCCGCCACGAGCTCGCGCCAGGTGATCCCATACTCGACGCCGTAGTAGATGGTGCTCGCGATCGCCAGAACGGGCGTGACCGTGAGGAAGATCGTGTTCAGCCAGATGATCTGGCGGCGCTCAGGTTTTGCTTGGCTCAAAGGAGGCTCCTTCGTCTCGCGTGAGCCCGGGGCCCGCGCTGCGGGTCCGGGAGAGTCAGACAATATCGGTGGAGACGCTGCCTGTGCCGCAATTCTGGGCATAACTCACCATCCACAGCGCCCCTGTTTCCCACAGATGCTCCCCTGAGGCGCGCCCTCCAGGCCCGCCACCTCAGACCCCGAAGCGCGCGGCCATCTCCCCGAGGACCCACTCGTAGTGGGGAGCGGTCAGCATATGCCCGCTCTTCTGGTAGATCCGGAAGTCGCGCTCGGCGGTGATGCGGTTGAAGGTAGCGAAGCTCGTCGCCGGCGGGCAGATCGAGTCCTGCAGGCCGACCCCCATGAGGGTCGGACACTGGATCTTGTCGACCATGTTCATGGTGTCGAAGTAGCTCAGGGTCTTCAGCGTGGACTCAGGAGTGCGGCTCTCCTTCGCGCTCAACCACGCCTGTATCTCTTCGTCATCAGTCTTGCCGGCGAGGGTCAGGTAGTTCTCCCAGTCGCAGAGCCAGGGGATGTCCGAGACGCAGAGGTCGACGCGCTGGTCTAGCGAGGCGGTGGCGAAGGCCAGCCCGCCACCTTGGCTCGCGCCCCAGACGGCGAGCCGGTCTTGGTCGACGTCGTCACGCGAGCAGAGGTAGTCCATCGCGCGCACGCAGTCGAGGTAGGCGCCGCGGTAGTAGTAGGTGTCCTTGTCATCCAAGCCGCGCACCCAAAAGTCGCGCGGGGTGCCCGGTACGTCATCCGTGCTGTTGCCGTGCCCGCGGATGTTGAAGGAGAGGACGACGGCGCCCCCGGTGTCATCGACCGGGCGCATGTTCTGTGTGTAGCCCGGGACCCGGAGGAGCGCGGGGTGCGGCCCCTCTGCCTTGGGGACCTGAAGCCAGCCGCGGACCCGGGCCCCGCCGTGGCTGCGCATGATGAGCTCGTAGAGTTCGACGTCGGCGCCATCGCCTTGGGGCACCTCGATGAGCTCGTACTCCGGCTCGACCTGGGCGAGCTCCTCGAGCGACTGGGCCCAGAACTCGTCGAAGTCATCTTCCTTGGTGAGCTCAGAGAGGACCCCAGTGGGGTCACAGCCGACGCGCTCCCTGCGGGTCACCTCACGCTCACCCTGCTCGGCCACGGCGCAGGTCACCTTCACGAAGCCGGGCACCTTCATCTCGAGCTCGTACTCAAAGGTCTGCGTCTCCCGCCCCTCGAGCTCGATCTTGATGGGCTCGAGCTCCTCTGGCGCGAACGCGATCGTCTCCAGCTCCCAGCGGAGCTCTCCCTTGAGCTCATCCTTCGAGGAGTTCCGCACCTCAGCGGTGAAGGTCACCGTCTCTCCGAGGGCGCACATCCCCTCCGGCGCGTCCGAGCTGAGCTTGACCCTGGGCCTCAGCGACCACTCAGCGAACGCCGAGGCCCCGCTGGCTATGGACACGAGGAGGAGCCCTGCGCAGGCGAACACAGCGGGGAGAGATCTCTTTGTCGGAACGTGCATGTGGCCTCCAGCCTGTACGAGCGCTTCATCGCGCGGTCCCCGAGAGTGTATCCACAACTCCTCCATGGCAGACTCCCAAGATGCCCAGGCTTCCCCTTCACCGCCTCCTCTTAGGCGGCG
>JAKVCE010000102.1:5056-7418 GCA_022447405.1 Planctomycetota bacterium
GCCACGCCCTGCCTCGCGCTCACGCTCTCTGCGGCCTCGCCGACTCAAGCCGAGAGCGGTCCGCAAACCCACACCTACGCCGAAGTCGGCGGGCAGCCCCTCAAGCTGGACCTCTACCCTGCGCGCGCTGAATCCCCCACCCCTCTCTTGATCTGGATCCATGGCGGCGCGTGGAGAGGCGGGGGCCGCGCGCACATCCCAGGGCCAGTACGGGCCCTGGCGTCTGAGGGGGTGAGCGTGGCGAGCCTGAGCTATCGGCTCACGAGCCAGGGCGGTCGCTTCGGAGAGGAGCCTGTGCACTGGCCTGCGCAGCGTGACGACTGCAAGGCGGCGGTCCGTTGGCTGCGGGCGAACGCAGAGGAGCTGAACGTAGACCCGGGAGACTTCGTGGTCTGGGGCGCCTCAGCGGGAGGACATCTCGCGGCCACGTTGGGCCTCACCAATGACGCCCCTGGCACGACCGGCGATGTGGGTGAGCACACGGAGGTCTCTTCTGCGGTCTCTCTCGCGATCAACTTCTTCGGTCCCACCGACCTCTTCCTGATGAATCAGGACGTCACGGACCCGCCAGGCTCCACCATCGACCATGACGCGCTCGACTCCCCGGAGTCCCAGGTCCTCGGAGCGCGCGTCCATGGGCGCTCCCTCGCAGAGATCCGCGCGCACGCAGAGGACCCTGAAGACCCGTGGCCGGCGCTCGTCGCCCTCGCCCAGAGCGCGAGCCCGGTGCACGCGGTGGCCCCGGAGCACGCGGTCCCCCTCTTCACGGCTCACGGCTCAATGGACAAGCTCATCGCCATCGCGCAGGGCGAGCGGCTTCACGAGCGCCTCCAGGCGCTCAAGCTGTCCTCGACCTGGAGACCCATAGAGGGCGCAGGGCACGGCTTCCGAGATGACATCTACCTGGAAGCTATCCAGTGGATGAGGGAGCGCTGGGAGGAGTCCAAGTGACCGCCTCCGGCGTGCGCCTCCTGAGGGCCCTCCTAGCCGTCCCGCTGGGCGTGGCCTTCGTGATGATCGGCGTCCAGCACTTCACGCGCCCGGAGGCCTTCGACGCGATCGTCCCGAGCTACCTGGGCTGGCCTCGCCTCTGGACCCTGGTCAGCGGCGCGTTCGAGGTGCTCCTCGGCCTGGGGCTCTGCATCTCTCGCGCCCGCCCGACCTCAGCGAGGCTCCTCTTCTGGCTCGTGATCCTCATGTCGCTCGCGAACATCAACATGTGGTGGAACGACCTCGAGTTTGACGGCACGCGGCTCGACCAGACCGGGCACGTCATCCGCTTCAGCGTCCAGATCGTGCTCCTCATCGCGCTCTCCTGGCTCTCACGCGGCGAGAGCGCGCGAGCCTCTAAAGAGAGCTGAGCGGCGCCGATCCGCTAGAGCTTCTTGACCTTGTACATGGAGCCGCCCGACGGCGCTCCAGCCTCGGTCGCGCCCCAGTAAACGGTCAGCTCGTTCGGGCCGTTGAACTCGAGGGAGTGTGAGGAGATGTACAGGGCGTCCTCATCGGGGAAGTTCCCGACCTCCCCCACGGCGAAGGCTGCCTCACCCTCTGCGCCCGGGATCGCGAACATCCTCGGCTGATTCCCCAGGCTGCAGTAGTGGTCCATCTTGAGCAGGCCCTTGTCCATGTAGTAGACGGAGGTCATCTCGCCAGGCTGTCCGGCGAAGAGCTTCTCAATGACGGAGTGCCCTGCTGAGGAGACCTCGTAGGTGATGAACGGGGCCTCCATGTTGGCCTCGACCTCTTTCCCTAGCCGGACCCCGGAGACGAGGTACCAGTCCCCCTCCAAGGCCTTGATCCGCTCATAGTTCTCCTGGGAGGCCGTCCCCGTCGATGGGTTCACAGGGCTCGACTGGCAGGCTGCTGTGAGGAGCAGAGCGGAGAGTGAGAGGAGGGTCACGTGGAAGGGTCTCATCTCGGGAGTGTAACGGTGCCTAAGGCAGGCACGCCGGGAGATTCAGTGAGCCCCTATGGGTGTTCGTCACGCCGATCGAAGGCCTCAGAGTGGCGAGAGCATCGAGGAGGGATCCCTCGGGCCTTCTGAGAGCCACAATCACAGGGATTTACCTATTGAAGAGGCGTCAATTAACGCCGAAGAGAGCTAAGAAGAGTCGATCTGGTGATTCGCTTGCGCCGGGGTCCTGCAAGCCCTCAACTGTTCAGAGTCACCAAGGACGCAACCCAGTAAGTCATGGCAAACCTCGATGAGCTCGTCGGCAAGATCCCTCGCGTAGTCAACGTCACCTCGGACGTCAGCGTCCGCGACGCGGCCAAGGCCATGGCAGAGGCCAATGTAGGCTGTGCTGCCATCGTGGATGACGGCACCCTCGTCGGCCTCTTCACTGAGCGCGACGTGCTC
>JAKVCE010000103.1 GCA_022447405.1 Planctomycetota bacterium
AAGCTCTTCGGTCGCTCGGTGCTCTTCGGTGATGAGGCCATTGAGAAGCGAATGAGCCTCGCCTTCCACCGCCCCCTCGAGAAGGGTGTCCTCAAAGGGACCGCAGGCGAAGCTGGTAATGACGGCGACGTCCGCGCTGCTCGTGACCTGATCAATGAGATCATCCGCCGCGCCCGCCCCCGCAAGGACGAGATCATCTACGCGGTCATCGGTGCCCCCGCCGAGGCCAGCATCAAGAGCAAATCAGCCATCCTCGAGGTCGCACGCGAGTCGTGTGACTCTGTGATGATCTGCAGCGAGCCCTTCAGCGTGGCCTACGGCCAAGAGATGCTTGAGGACGTCCTCGTCATCGACATCGGCGCAGGCACCGTAGACCTCTGCAGGATGCACGGCACCATGCCCGAGGACGCTGACCAGATCACCCTCGAGACGGCCGGCGACTTCGTCGACGATCAGTTCGCCGCGGCGATCCGCGAGAGCAACCCGAAGGCGCAATTCTCCAAGGAGATGCTGAAGGGCATCAAGCAACGCTTCGCCTCTGTCGCTGAAGAGATGGAGCCCTGCAACGTCCAGCTGCCCGTCGAAGGCAAGCCCACGGAGCTCGACCTCACGGAAGAGCTCAGGGGCGCTTGCCGTGCGATCGTCCCTCCCATTGTGGATGGCCTGCGCAAGCTCATCGCGACCTTCGACCCGGAGTTCCAGGATCGCCTGAAGGACCGCGTGCTGCTCGCCGGCGGCGGGAGCCAGATCAAGGGTCTCGACATCGCCATCGAGCGTGAGATGCACGAACAGCTCGGCAGCGGGCGCGTCGTGCGCATCGAGGAGCCGATGTACGGCGGCGCCACCGGCGCGCTGAAGATCGCTCACGACATGCCCGAGGAGTACTGGGAGCGCCTCAAGTAGGCGGGACCAGCTCAAGAGTCCATAAAGAGGCGGGGCGCTCGAGGGGGCGCCCCGCTCTCTTATAGGTTGCCCAGGCTGATCGCGTCCGTCGGGCAGTTCCGTGCGCAGGCGTGGTCTCTGGTGCACTCGTAGTTCGAGAGCTTGCGCACCGTCGCCTTCTCACCCTGCGCCCAGAAGGCCTCCGTCTCGCAGACCATCTCGCACATCCCGCATCCGACGCAGCGCGCCGGGTCGAGGTGAATCGAGACGAAGTCGCGGGGCTGCACGGGGCAGCTCAAGCCGTCGACGACCTCTTGGGTCACGAGCCCGCGAGTCGCGGCGTGGCTGGTGAAGACCTTGTAGGCCTCCTCCTCCCCCATCTTGATGACGCCGGCGACGTCGTCGAAGTCGAAGCGGTGCAGGTGACCCACCTTCGGCTGGATGAGCACAGTGTTCTGGTCCGCGTGCATGTGGAGCGCGTTCTCCACGAGCACCTCCTCTGCGATCTCGAAGGAGCGATAGAGGGTCGAGAGCACTCGGCTCTTGTAGTTCGGCGCCTTGAAGGTCGCCTTGACCGTGAGGTCGACCGCGATGATGAGGTCTGGCTGCAGCGACTTGGCGAAGCGCAGCGGGACGGCGTCCGTGATGCCTCCGTCCATGTAGTGGAAGCCGTCGTGCTGCCAAGGCTCGAAGACCCCGGGGAGACAGCAAGAGGCATAGAGCGCATCTAGGAGGGGGACCTCATCGAAGCCTGGCGTGCCGAAGAAGACGCTGCCGCCGTCCTCGAGTCGGACAGCGTTGCAGTAGAAGGGGACCTTGAGCTCGGCGAAGCTGCGGTGCTTGACGAGCTCATCGAGGCGCTCTCGGAAGGTGTCGCCGCTGTAGACGCTCGGGGTGCGCATGCCCTTCAAGAGGAACTTCAGGAAGTTCAGGCGGAAGGTGTTCTCCTTCTGGACCTTCGAGACGGTCTCCTCGATCTCGTCGACGGTCGCGCCGCCAGCCGCCATCGCGCCCACCAAGGAGCCGATTGAGGTCCCGACGATGGCGTCGTACTCCAGACCGAGGGTCTGCATCGCACGCAAGATGCCCACGTGAGCCATCCCGCGCATGCCCCCGCCGCCTAGGACGAGGACTGTCCGTGGTCGCCGCTCTTCTCCCGAGCCCGGGAGGCGGAGGCCGTGAGGAGTCGCTTCCCCTGAATCCATGCAGGCATTGAAGAGCATCCAAGGGGCGGATTCCACCGCGGAGGACCCGCGGAATTGCTGACGCGTCCCGAGAGATCGACCGGTCCCTCGCTATGATCCAAAGCGTATGGCTGGCCCGCTGAGTCACGCACCCGATCGCTCCATCGTCATCGCCGCGGGTCTGCGGGCCCCGCAAGCGAGGGCGGGGGGCCAATACATGAAGGAGACGACCCCTCACCTCGGCGCAGCCGTGGCGCGGGAGCTCCTCCTGCGCTCAGGCGTCGACCCTGAAGAGCTCGACGCCGTGATCTGCGGCTGCGTCGGACAGCCCTTTGACGCCGCCAACGTCGGTCGCGTGATCTCGCTCCGCGCAGGCGTCGGCAGGGACGTCCCCGCCCACACGACCGCCAGGAACTGTGCCAGCGGCATGCAGGCTGTCACCGAGGCCGTGACCCAGATCTCAGCCGGCGTCGCTGACCTGCACCTCTGCGTCGGGGTCGAGGTCATGAGCTCCTACCCGCTCATCATGGGCGAGAAGCTCACCCAGATGTTCGCCTCGATCTTCCAGTCCAAGACCCTCGGCGGGAGGCTCGCGGCGATCGCGAAGTTTCGGCCGAGCTTCCTGGCACCAGTCGTCGCGATCACGGAGGGGCTCACAGACCCGACCTGCGACTACATCATGGGCAAGACGGCGGAGCAGATCGCACGCGACTTCGGCGTCTCCCGCGCAGAGAGTGACGAGTACGCCTGCCAGAGTCACATCCGCGCACGTGACGCGCGCGAGCGCGGCCGCTTCGACCGGGAGCTGATGCCCCACATGCCCCTCGGCGCGCGCGAGGGAGCGCGCTCGCTCACCGCTGATGATGGCATCCGCGACCAGCAGACGGTCGAGGCCCTCGCGAAGATGCGACCCTACTTCGAGAAGCCCGACGGGATCGTCACCATCGGGAACTCCTGCGGCATCACTGACGGCGCCACCGCCCTCCTCATCTGCACAGAGGAGAAGGCTGACGAGCTCGGCCTCACGCCGCTCGCCCGCATCCTCTCCTACTCATGGGCTGGCTGTGACCCGCGCCGCATGGGTCTCGGCCCGGTGTTCGCGAGCGCCGCAGCGCTCTCGGAGGCTGACTGCCGTCTCTCTGACGTCGGCGTCGTCGAGCTCAACGAGGCCTTCGCTGCGCAGGTCCTCGCCTGCGAGCGCGCCTTCTCCTCCAAGGAGTTCTCCAAGGAACACCTCGGCACCGGGAGAGCGGTCGGGACCCTCGACCTCGACCGGACGAACAAGAACGGTGGTGCGATCGCCCTCGGTCACCCGGTCGGCGCCACGGGCGCGCGGCTCTTGCTCACCGCAGCGCACGAGCTCGAGGAGTCGGATGAAGAGCTCGCGCTCGCGACGCTCTGCATCGGCGGCGGCCAAGGCGGCGCCGTGGTCTTGGAGAGGATGTCCACATGATCGACGTCGACCTCACAGGCCTGCCGCTCCCCGCCGACGCCCCTGAAGCGGGCGCATGCGTGGAGCTTGAGCGGCCTGAGGCTGGGCTCGTGATCCTGCGCCTCGTCCCGCCCCACAGGAGCCTCGCGGTCCTCGACCTGCCGCTCATGCGCGACTTGGCGGTCGCCCTCGACGAGCTGTCCGGAGAAGAGGGGCTGAAGGGCTTGGTGATCGCGGGACGCGAGCCCGGCTCCTTCGCCGCGGGCGCAGACATCGACGGCATCGAGCGCGTCACAGACGAGGAGACCGTCGGACGCACGGTGCGTTTGGGGCAAGCCGTCTTCGAGGGCCTTCATAGGCTCTCGACCCGTCGCAGGGGTCGCGTACGCACGATCGCTGCGGTCGGCGGGCCTGTCCCCGGCGGCGCCTTCGAGCTCTCCCTCGCCTGCAGCTACATCGTGGCGGCGGACCTCCCGGGTACGAAGATCGGGCTGCCTGAGACGCAGCTCGGGATCCTGCCGGCCTGGGGCGGATGCACCCGCCTCCCGCGCCGCGTCGGCGTGCCCGGCGCGCTCGCAGGGATCCTCGCCGGCAAGCTCTTGCCCGCGAAGGCCGCCTACAAGAAGGGCTGGATCGACAGGGTCACGCCGGCCGAGCGATTGATCGAGATCGCCTCCTCCCTCGCCATGGGCAGGCTCAAGGCGAAGCGCCGCGGGCGCGGCTTCATCGGCACGTGGTTCGTGGACCGAAACCCCATCGCCGCGGGGATCCTGGAGCGCGGCGCGATCAAGCAGGTCGAGGCGCGCGCGAAGGGTCACTATCCCGCGCCAGTGGAGGCCGCGAAGGTCGTCGCCTGGTCTTGCCTCCGGACGCGCGCCAAGAGCCTCGAGGCAGAGGCTGTCACGGCCTCCAAGCTCGCCGTGGGCTCGGTCTGCAAGAGCCTGGTAGGCGTCTTCCAGCTGATGGAGGGCGCAAAGAAGCTCGGCAAGGACTCGAGCGGCGAGGCGCCCGCGCCCCTCGAGCGCGGCGCGGTCTTGGGAGCCGGCGTGATGGGCGGCGCGATCGCGAGCGTGATGGCGGAGAAGGGCGTCGAGACGCGCCTCTTTGACATCTCACCCGAGGGCCTGGACGCCGCTGTGATCCTCCACCGCAAGGAGCTCGCCAAGAAGAAGAAGCGCCGGCGGCTGGAGCGCCACGCCCACGACGCCGCGGTGGACCGACTGACGAGCTCAAACGAGCTCATCGGCTTCGAGCGAACCGAGCTCGTCGTCGAGGCGGTCGCAGAGATCCTCGAGGTCAAGCACGACGTCTTGGGCAAGCTCGCGGAGTGCTGTGGAGAGGAGACCATCCTCGCCACCAACACCTCTTCGCTCTCCGTCGACGACATCGCTGCGGCGCTCCCGAACCCGGAGCGCGTCGTGGGCATGCACTTCTTCAACCCCGTCCGGAAGATGCCGCTCGTTGAGGTCGTGCGCGGCAGCCAAACCTCGGATGAGGTCGTGACGAAGACCGCCGCCCTCGCGCTGCGTATGGGCAAGACGCCGGTCGTGGTGAAGGACGTCGCCGGCTTCCTCGTAAACCGCCTGCTCGGGCCTTACCTCGACGAGGCCATCCGCCTCTACACATCAGGCGTCGACCCGGAGCGCCTCGACCGCCTGGCAGAGCAGTTCGGGATGCCCATGGGACCGATGCGCCTCCTGGATGAGGTCGGGCTCGACATCGCTGGACACGCGGCGCTCTCCCTGCACTCCGCCTACGGCGACAGGATGGCGCCCTGCACGGCGATCCGCCCGCTCCTCGAGGCGGGACACCTGGGCAAGAAGACCGGCAGCGGCTTCTACGACCACCGCAAGGCGAAGTCCGCCGCCGACGCGCTGCAGGTCAACTCCAAGCTCGCGACGCTCGCGCCTTCGACCTCCTCCGAGGG
This sequence comes from Planctomycetota bacterium, assembly GCA_022447405.1. Classification (GTDB taxonomy): domain Bacteria; phylum Planctomycetota; class UBA1135; order UBA1135; genus JAKVCE01. The sequence goes on from JAKVCE010000103.1 coordinate 5,426, forward strand.
AGCAGAGCTCCCCGACAGCGTCATCATCGATCACCTCACCTTCGCGATGCTGGCCGAGGGATTGCGAGCGCTCGAGGAAGGCGTCACAGAGACGCCTGATGAGCTGGACCTCGCCACGGTCTTTGGGATGGGCTTCGCGCCCTTCCGCGGCGGCCTCCTGCGCTGGGCCGACTCCCTCGGCGCCGCTGAGGTCCAGCGTCGCCTCGAGGCGCTGCGCGGCTCCAAGCTGGTGCAGGCACGCGGCGCCGGCGCGGCGCGCTTCGACACCCCTGAGCTGCTCGAGAAGTACGCCTCGGAAGGTCGCAAGTTCCGCCCCTGAGCGCGGCTCAGGGCGCAAGGAGAGGGCCCGTTCACCCGGATCTGGCAGCCGTTGTACCCTTGAGGTGCCCGGTACCTCTGACACCTTAGGCAAGAAACAACTCCTTCGAGGTCCTCACCATGCGCTCCCTCACGATCTGCTGCGCTCTCCTCTTCGCGCTCCCCGCCGCAGCCCAAGACCCGACCCTCGTCGCGCACTACAAGCTCGACGAGGCCCTCGGGGCGACGAGCTTGGCCGAGTCCTCCGGGCAAGGCTCTCCTGCCACCCCCGTCAACTCTGTCAGGCTCGGACAGCCCGGAGCAGACGCAGGCACCGGCACCTCTGCAGACTTCAACTTGTCTGGTGACGGGCACGCGACCTTCCCCGACGGCGCCAACCTGACCAACCTCCGCAACGACCTCACGGTCAGCGCATGGATCAACCCTGAGAGCTATGGCGCCGAGTGGCCCACTCGAATCCTCTCAAACGACAGCTCCTCTTGGGCCTGCGGGATCATGAACGGATCCATGACCGTGAGCGGCCTGCGCTTCACCACCCTCGGGATCCAGGACTACGACCTCGCAGGCGTCCTCCCGCCGCTGGATGAGTGGACTCACCTCGCCTTCGTGATGGACGCGAGCAATGACGTCACCTTCTACATGAACGGGGTGAACGTCGGGATGGTCTCGGGGAGCAGCCCGTCCAACGCGCCGAGCCCGAACTGGGTCATCGGCGGCCTCAGGGTCAACACGACCCCCCACGAGTACTTCGACGGCAAGATCGATGACCTCCAGGTCTACGCCGGGAGCCTCACAGGCGAGGACATCGCCTTCCTCTTCGCGAACCCTGGCGCGACCCTCTCGGGGAGCGGTGCTGGCAACGGCTACTGCTTCGGAGACGGCGGCGGCACGCCCTGCCCCTGCGGGAACAGCTCTTCTGTCGGCGGCTGCGCCAACGGCACGGGGGTCGGCGCGACGCTCACGAGCTCCGGACAAGCCAGCCTCTCAACAGACACGCTCGTGCTCTCCGGTGCGGGGCTCATCCCGAGCCAGCCCGGCCTCTACTTCCAGGGCAACAACGCGGTCAACGCGGGCAGCGGCAACAACTTCGGAGACGGGCTGCGCTGCGCGGGCGGCGGCGTCATCCGCCTGCAAGTGCGCTTCGCTTCAGGCACAGGAGACTCTGCTACGACCATCAGCGTCTCCTCTGCAGGTATGACCGCTGCGGGCGACGTCAAGCGCTACCAGCTCTGGTACCGCGACCCCGTCTCCTCTCCCTGCGGCACTCAGTTCAACCTCTCAAACGGCGTCGAGGTGACCTGGGGCGCTTGATGTAGCTCTGACAGCGCTCTCAGGGCTCCAAGCACCGGTATCTCTGGAGTTTCGTACGATAGGGTCCGTCGCGGTGAATTTGCTGATCCGCGGGACCTCATGCGCACCTTCGGACCTTCCTTAGCCCTCTCCCTGCTGGCCGCCCTGGCCTCTGCCCAAGCGCCGAGCCTGGTCGCGCACTACAGGCTCGATGAGACAGCGGGCACGACCCTGGCAGAGTCGACAGGGCAAGGCGCGGACGCCGTCCTCCAAGGGAGCTATCAGCTCGGGACCTTGGGCGCGGCCGCCGGGACTGGCGGTGCCGTGACCTTCGACC
>JAKVCE010000104.1:0-589 GCA_022447405.1 Planctomycetota bacterium
TCTCCCGCGTCTTTCGGGGGTCCCTCCGGTAGGATCCCCGTCTGCCGGGCCGTGGCTTTGACGCGCCTCTTGAAGGCCTCCCAAGCCTCGTCCCTCTGTTTGCTAAGGAGCAGACGTCGCTGCTCCTCCTCGGCGGACCGGTCCGTGGGCTGATTGTGATCACTCATGACGCCACCCCCCGGTCTGCGATCCGCGCGAACAGGGCGTCCCTGAGACGTCGCGCTTCTTCGACGCTGCGAGTCCCGAGGTTCTGCCGGACCCTCTTCTGAGTCCAGGGAGTTGGATGGAGTGTGTAGTGAATCCACCAGATCCCGTGGTTGTTCCACAGGTGGTGGTCGGGGTTCGTCTCATCGACGCGGATGGCGAGCGCTTGTCTCATAGTGCTGTCCTCTTTGAAGGAGTTGATCAGCACCCAGAACATGGCCCCCGCACCTGCGGGTCGCCATCGGAGAGATTCTTCGCGCGAGTCACTCGCGCGCGCATCGACCCCGAGGGTCAAGCCACCTTGGGTCTCCGTCCCAGGTTGGCAGGGGCGCCGCGCTGCGACGCCCCGTTCCGGATGCACAAGGGAATGTAGGTCGCCCAGAGC
>JAKVCE010000104.1:599-7336 GCA_022447405.1 Planctomycetota bacterium
AGATTCTCAACCAGGGATCGTGTCATGAAGCCTGTTGATCACTTGGATCAGCGGCCCACGCCAGGCCACGCGACCGGCTCACCAGTCTCTCTGGCTCTAGGCGTCTGAGCGCCGAGCTCTTTGAGGCGCGCCGTCAATCGAGCGCAGAGCTCTTCGGCGAGCTTCGGTCGCTCCTTGGAGAGATCGCTCCGCTCGCCTAGGTCCTTCGAGAGGTCGTAGAGCTCGATGTGCTCGTCGTCGTAGCTGTAGATGAGCCGATGGTCGCCCACGCGGATCGAGCTGTAGGGGTTCACGCCGGTCTCCGCCGTGCGCGCGGCGGGCCAGGCCCAGTAGTGCGGGTAGTGCCAGACGAGGTCGTAGGGTCGCTCCAGCTCCCCCGCCCCTTTGAGGAGCGAGGTGAAGTCGACGCCGTCGATCTCCTCTTCGCTGGGCCCGACGCCGCAGGCCTTGAGCAGAGTCGGGAAGAGGTCATCGCTGATGACCGGCACCTCGCAGACGGAGTCCGGCTCAGCCACTCCTGGCCAAGTCATGACGAGCGGCACGCGCACCCCGCCCTCGTACCAGGTCCCCTTCCCCCCTCGCAGCGGCGCGTTCGTCGTGGGCGGCCCGGCGAGGAAGTTGTGCGCGCCGTTGTCCGAGAAGAGCACGACGATCGTGTCTTCGAGCTCCCCGGCCTCCTCAAGCGCGTCGAGCACCGCGCCTAGGCTCGCGTCCACGCCCTCCACCATGGAGGCGTACTCCTCCTCGGCCTTCTTCCTGCCGCTCCCCTCGTAGTCCTCCATGAAGCGCTCGTGCCGCTGGATCGGCGTGTGCACCGCGTAGTGCGAGAGGTGCATGAAGAAGGGCTGGTCGTCGCTCTCCTCCGCCTCACGGATCAACGCGCACGCGCGCTCCGTGAGCGCGTCCGTGAGGTGCGTGTCCGTCCCGTAGAACTCCTCGAGGTGCGGGACCTGATACTCGTGGCCGTCCTTCTTGTTCCGGCTGTAACGCGCCTCGCCCTGGTATGAGCCCGGCCCGCCGATGTGCTTGCCGCCGACGTTGACCTCGAAGCCGAGCTTCGTCGGGTCCGCGCCGGAGTGACCCTTCAAGCCGAAGTGCGCCTTGCCGAGGTGCCAGGTCGCGTAGCCCTCCGCCGCCAAGAGCTTCGGCAGCGTCTCGTCATCCTCGGTGAGGCCGAGCTCATTCCAGTACGGGACGAGGAGGCGCTCGTCCGCTGGCTTGGTCTTTGCCTCTGGCCCGCGGGCGTTGATCCAGGTGGTGATGTGAGTGCGCGCGGGGTTCTTGCCCGTGAGGAGGCTGGTGCGGGTCGGCGAGCAGACCGGGCTCGCTGAGTAGGCCTGGGTGAAGCGCATGCCCTGCGCCGCCAGCCGCTCGATGTTCGGCGTCTGGAACCAGTCGTGATTGGCCGTGCGCTCTGGCGACAGAACCAGGGATGCGTCCGTCCAGCCCCAGTCGTCGACCAAGAAGATGACCACGTTGGGCTGCCTCCGCTCCCCCTGTGGGAGGAGCGCACAGCAGCACAGGAGGGTGAGCGCGAGGAGACCTAGCTGTCTCATGCCCAGAGCATACGCCCTCGGGCTACAATCGAGCCGATGTCCAAGCCCCTCCAAGAGGTCGCGGTCCGGGTCGCCCCCGCTGACAACGTCGCCGTGTGCAAGTTCGGCGTCGAAGACGGCGAGGTCCTCACCCTCTCAGACGGCGCCGAGCTCAACGTCACTGCCACCCGCCCCGGCCACCGCTTCGCCCTGACGGAGATCCCCGCCGGAGAGTACGTGCGCCAGTACGGCCAGCCCATCGGCACCTCCCAAGGCATCGCCGCCGGAGAGGCCGTCACCCCGGAGAACATGTCGAACGAGATCCCGGTCGTGCGGGAGCTCCCCGAAGACCTCTCCACCCCGGCGCCCGAAGCCGCCGAGGCCCGCCGCACCTTCCAAGGCTTCCGCCGCTCGGACGGCCGCGTCGGGACGCGCAACTTCATCCTCATCGTCCCCGCGAGCATGTGCGCCTCGCACGAGTCCACGACCATCGCGACGGTGGCGGAGTACACGCTCTACTCGCGCGAGAAGTACCCGAACGTCGACGGCGTCGTCGCCATCCCCCACAACAAGGGCTGCGGCGCCCCGGACGGCTCGAACCTCGAGGTCCTCATGCGGACCCTCGAGAACTACGCCCAGCACCCGAACGTCGCCGGCGTCGTCTTCCTCGACCTCGGCTGCGAGAAGACCAACCTCTCGATCTTCGCCCGCCGCCTCGACAAGCGCGGCGTGAAGTTCGACAAGCCCGTCGAGTGGATCGGCATCCAAGAGTCCGGCGGCACGAAGGCCGCCATCGACCGCGGCCTCGAGGTCGTGGAGGAGATGCTGCCGAAGGTGAACGAGTTCACCCGCGAGGAGTGCCCGGCGAGCGAGCTCTCCCTCGGCGTGAAGTGCGGCGGCTCCGACGGCTTCAGCGGCCTGTCTGCGAACCCCTCCCTCGGGAACGCGGCTGACCGCCTCATCGCCCAGGGCGGCACGGTGCTCATCACCGAGGTCCCGGAGTTCTGCGGCGCAGAGCACGTCCTCGCGAACCGCGCGAAGGACGCCGAGACCGGCCGCGCCGTCTACGAGATGGTGGACTGGTACAAGGAGTACGCGGGCAAGTGGGGCGCCGAGCTCGGCGAGAACCCCAGCCCCGGCAACAAGGAGGGCGGCCTCCTCAACATCGCGATCAAGTCCTTGGGCGCCATCGCCAAGGCCGGCACCACGCGGGTCGAGGGGACGACGGACTACGCCGACCCGCCCACAGAGAAGGGTCTGCATCTCATGCAGGGACCCGGCTATGACCAAGAGTCCACGCCCGGACTCATCGGCGCTGGCGCGCAGGTCGTGGTCTTCACCACCGGCCGCGGCACGACGATCGGGAACGCGATCGCACCCGTCCTGAAGCTCGCCAGCAACACGCCGATCTTCGAGCGCATGGCGCACGACCTCGACCTCTCAGCCGGGAGCGTCATCGACGGCACCGAGACCATCGAAGAGGTCGGCCAGCGCGTCTTCGACCACGTCCTGGCCTGCGCCTCGGGCGAGGTCCAAGCGAAGGCCGAAGAGACCGGCCACCGCGAGTTCCAGGTCTGGGCCGAGCGCGCGGTCTCGCTCTAGGCCTTCACCTCAGGCTGTCCCTGCCGGATCGGGTAGAGGAAGAAGAGCGGGAACACGATGGCTGCGGCCATGACGAGGAAGATCGTGCGATATCCGTCGCTCTCGAGTGAGGCCACGATCGCCGCGCCCGAGACGCGCGCGAGGTTCGCGAGGGCCATGTAGAGCGTGTACTGCGTGCCAGCGACAGCGGGCGTGCAGAGGCGCATGAAGAGCGCGAAGCTCGCGACCGTCTTGAGCGAGATGAGGAAGGTCGTGCCGAGGAGGAAGATGAGCTGGAAGGACTCGTTCGCGCGCAGCTCTTCCGAAACCCCCATGGCCACGCAGAAGGCCGAGACCCCCAACATCCCGAAGGTGACGATCACCTTCACGCCGAGGCGGTCAGCGAGGAAGCCACCTACGAGCGCGCCCACGACACCAGCAGCAGAGCCGACCCCTCCCTCGACCTGAGAGTAGTGCTCGTCCGACCAGCCGATCTCCTGGGTGTAGAAGACAGGCATAACCGCCACGCGCATCCCGATCATGAGGGAGGCCGCGTAAGCGTAGAGCGCTGCCAAGAAGGGAGGCCACGCAGCGAAGGCTCCGTAGAGACCCTTCACGACCCCGGCGATGTCTTCTGTCTCCTCCTCTCCAGGCTCGAGCTTGGGCTCTCCTTCAGTCCACGGCAGGAGCTTCTCACCGGCGCGCTCTCGAATGAGGATCGGGACACAAAGGATCAGAAAGAGGACTCCCGCTTGGAGACAGAAGGCTGGGCGCAGCCCGAAGTTTGCGATCACCGTCCCCATGCCAGCGCCACCGATTGCGGTGCCGACATAGCTCGAGGCCCACATCATCCCGTTGACGGTCCCACGCTCGTCGTCCTTGAGGACGTCGACCGCGAGGGCGTCCGAGGAGACATCCTGAAGTGACACGAAGCAGTTATGGAGGAAGACCATCCAGGCGAGGGTCTCAAACTCGGCCGTGAGGTCGCCGATGAGGATCATCGCGAGCAGCGTCGCGCTCATGGCGAGCTGCGAGAAGATGATCCAAGGTCGCCTGCGCCCCATCGAGCGGACGGTGAAGCGGTCGATGATCGGGCCCCAGAGGACCTTGAAGGTCCAAGGGAGGGTCGCGAGGGAGGAGATCTTCGCCGTCTCGGCGAGCCCCGCGCCCTGGCTCGCCAGGTACGAGAGCAGAGCGATCGTCACGAAGCCCCACGGCATCCCCTGCGCGGCGTAGAGCACGCACAAGGTGACCGTTCTGGCGGTCTTGCTCCCAGTCAGCGTCGGCATGAGACACAGGGTAATCGTAGAATCACCCCGTGAGCGAGGACCGAGCAGATCTCTGTGTGGTGGGCGCCGGCATCGTCGGCCTGGCGACCGCCTGGGCAGCCACGAAGCGTCGCCCGGGCGCGCGCGTCGTGGTGCTCGAGAAGGAGGACGCGGTCGCCTTCCACCAGACGGGCCGCAACTCCGGCGTGATCCACTCCGGGATCTACTACAAGCCCGGCTCGCTCAAGGCCGAGACCTGCCGCGCCGGCCGCGCGGCCCTGATCGACTTCTGCGATGAGCATGGCGTCTCTTATGAGCTCTGCGGCAAGGTCGTCGTCGCCCTCGACGAGTCTGAGCTCCCGGCGCTTGAGACGATCCAAGAGCGCGCGGTCGCGAACGGCGCGAAGGTCGAGGTCCTCGGCCCCGAGGCCTTGGCCGAGATCGAGCCCCACGCCGCCGGCGTCCGCGCCTTGCGCGTGCCTGAGACCGGCATCGTGGACTACCGCGGCATGTGCGATGTCCTCGCCCAGCTCATCACCGACGCCGGCGGCGAGGTGCGCTTCGGCGCGAAGGTGGAGAGCCTCATCGCTCCCGGCGACGGCTATCAGGTGGAGACGAGCGCTGGCCTCGTCGCCGCAGACCGCGTCGTGAACTGCGCCGGCCTCCACTCCGACCGCGTCGCCGAGTCCTTCGGTGATGACCCCGAGGCGAAGATCGTCCCCTTCCGCGGCGAGTACTACGAGCTCACCGAGGACGCCAAGCACCTCTGCCGTCACTTGATCTACCCCGTCCCCGACCCCTCCTTCCCCTTCCTCGGCGTGCACTTCACGCGCATGGTCTCAGGCGCCGTCGAGTGCGGCCCGAACGCCGTCTTGGCGTACGCGCGCGAGGGCTACACGAAGACTCACGTGAACCTCCCCGACCTCTTCGACTCGCTCACCTACCCGGGCTTCTTGCGCCTCGCCTCGAAGCACTGGAAGACCGGGCTCGGCGAGGTCTGGCGCTCCTGGTCGAAGGCCGCCTTCGTGAAGGCGCTGCAGCGCCTCATCCCCGAGCTCCGCTCTGAACACCTGCGCCCCGCCCCCGCCGGAGTCCGCGCCCAGGCCCTCCTCCCCTCGGGAGAGCTGGTGGACGACTTCCTCTTCGGCGGCGAGGACGGCGTGGTCCACGTCCTGAACGCCCCCTCCCCCGGCGCCACCGCCTCCCTCGCCATCGGCGAGGCTGTCGTCGACCGCCTCGAATCCACCTCCGCCTGACATGTCTGAAGTCGAGATCCGCACCTACCCCATCGAGACCCTGCAGGAGTTCTCCAGCGCCGTGTTCCGCCACTTCGGCGTCCCCGACGAGGACGCCGCCCTCGCGAGCGAGGTGCTCGCGAAGAGCGACCTGCGCGGGATCGACTCCCACGGCGTGGCCCGCCTGCACACCTACTTCGACATGCTCGAGCTCGGCCGCATCAACCCGACGCCCGAGATCTCCATCGTGCGCGAGACGCCGAGCACGGCGACGGTGGACGGCGACAACGGCCTCGGCCTCGTCGTCGGCCCCAAGGCGAACGAGATCGCGATGGAGAAGGCGGCGGCCTGCGGCTCCGGCTGGGTGAGCGTCTCGAACACGAACCACTACGGCATCGCCGGCTACTACGTGCTCGAGGCCATGAAGCGCGACCTCATCGGCATGTCGATGACGAACACCACGAAGCTCGTCGCGCCGCTCTGGGGCGGGGAGCGCTGGTTCGGCACGAACCCCATCGCGATGGCCTTCCCCGGCCTCGAGGAGCCAGCCGTGGTCGTCGACCTCGCGACCTCTGCGTCGGCCTATGGGAAGATCGAGATCGCGAAGCGCCGCGGCGAGCCCATCCCGGACGGCTGGGCGATCGACGCCGAGGGTCACCCGACCACAGACCCCGACGGCATGATCGAGGGCGGCGCGCAGCTGCCGCTCGGCTCGACGCGCGAGATGGGCGGCCACAAGGGCACCTGCCTCGCCGCGATGGTGGACATCCTGACCTGCGTGCTCTCGGGCGCGAACTGGGGCCCGCTCGCGCCGCCCTTCGCCTTGCGCCAGGAGGTCCCGGACCGCTCGGTCGGCAAGGGCATCGGCCACTTCTTCGGCGCGATGCGCATCGACGGCTTCATCGAGCCGGACGAGTTCAAGCGCCAGATGGACGACTGGGTGCGCACCTACCGCGCGACGAAGCCGCAGCCCGGCAGCCCCGGGGTCGTCGTCCCCGGCGACCCCGAGCGCGAGGCCGAGGCTGTGCGCGCGACCGAGGGGATCCCCCTCGTCATGCCCGTCGTAGAGGAGCTCAGGGACATCTCTAAGCGCACTGGCATCGCCTTCGACTGAGCCC
>JAKVCE010000105.1 GCA_022447405.1 Planctomycetota bacterium
TACCTTCGACGAGCCCGCAGCGCGGCACATACGCCTCGCTGATATGGTCGTCAAGAAGGCCAAGTCCATGGTCGAGGCAGGTGATGACGTCGTCATCTTGCTCGACTCGATCACTCGCCTCGCGCGCGCCTGCAACACTGAGGCGCCCAGCAACGGCAAGCTCCTCTCGGGCGGCCTCGAGGCGACGGCGCTGCAGTTCCCCAAGCGCTTCTTCGGCGCCGCGCGCAAGCTCGAGGACGGCGGCTCGCTGACCATCCTCGGCACGGCGCTCATCGAGACCGGGTCCAAGATGGACGAGGTGATCTTTGAGGAGTTCAAGGGCACGGGCAACGCAGAGATCGTGCTCGACCGCCGCCTCTCGGACCGCCGCATCTACCCCGCGATCGACATCAACGCCTCTGGCACCCGGAAGGAGGACCTGCTCTTCGAAGAGGAGGAGATGCGCCGCGTCTGGATGCTGCGCAAGGTCTTGAACGAGCTCGACCCCGTCGAGGCGATGGAGATGCTCATCCAGAAGATGAGCAAGACCTCCAGCAACGGTCAGTTCCTGATGTCCATCGGCTCCTAGCCGGATGAGACTCCTCCTCGGCTGCGAACGCCTCGACCTCGTCGGAGGGTCGGAGCGCTACGCCGCCGACGTCGCGAGAGGCCTCACGGCGCGTGGGCACGAGGTCCACGTCGTGACGAGCCAGCTTGGACAGGAGGTCCCAGGCCTGGTGACAGAGCTGCCCGGCCTCTTCGACCACGAGGCGGCCCCTAGCGCCCTCTCAGCCTTCGAGCTCGAGCTGCGCAACTGGAACCCTGACAGGGTCCTGCTGCTCTCACGGGCCGCGCCAGCGGTCCTCCGGGCCTCCTCGGAGCGCGCCCTCACCGCGCGCTTCGTCCAGGACCACACCCTCTTCTGCCCCGGGCTCAACAAGCTCCACGCCGACGGCTCGCCGTGCTCTGACCCCATGGGCGCAGCCTGTCTCAAGCGCTTCTTCCTCACAAAGGGCTGCGCCGGCTATCACCGCGACGGCTGGCGCCCAGCGCTGCGCTGGCCCTTCGGGAAGCTCAAGGAGCACCAGCGAGACCTCGCCGCCCATCAAGAGCTCGACCGCCTTCTCGTCGCCTCGGACTACATGCGCCGAGAGCTGATCCGCGCAGGCTGCGAGCCCTCGCGCGTCGAACGTGTCGGCTACTTCACACGCCAAGGCCAGGACGCGACGCCCAAGAGCCCGCTCCCTGAAGAGCTCGTCGCCTCCCTAGCCAGCTCAGACGCTCCCCTCATCCTCTGCTCCGCGCGGCTCGTCCACCCGGACAAGGGCGTCGACTTCCTGCTCACCGCCTTGGGCGAGCTCAAGCTGCCCTGGCGCTGCGTCATCGCCGGCGAGGGCCCGGCGCGCGCGTGGCTTGAGGAGAAGGCGCGCGAGGAAGGACTCAGTGAGCGCGTCCACTTCACAGGCTGGCTCGACGCGCCGGTCCTCGAAGAGCTCTACACCCGCGCTGAGCTGGTCGCCGTCCCCTCGATCTGGGACGAGCCCTTCGGCCTCGTCGGCCTCGAGGCGATGGCCCACTCCCTCCCTGTCGTCGCCTTCGACGTGGGCGGGATCTCGGAGTGGCTCGAGGGCGGAGAGACCGGCCTCCTCGTCCCCCGCCGCGACGCCCACGCCTTCGCGCGCGCCATCGACTCACTCCTCAGTGACCCAGAGCGCGCCGCACGCATGGGCGCAAAGGGCCAGCGCCGCTTGCGCGAGCGCTTCTCCCAAGCCGCGCACCTCGACCGCCTCGAAGACGCCCTCGGGCTGTCCTCAGCCAGCGGCAGGATGAGCGCGCTGCCGGCCTGCTAAACGCACCTCACTCCGGCTTCGGGAGCTTGAGGAGGCCGACGATGACCACCGACCAAGCGACCAAGGAGAGGATGTTGTGTGTGTTCCAGAGCGATGGAGAGGGAAGAAGAGCTGACAAGACGTGCGTTCCAGCCACTAGGAGGAACCCCACGGCGAGGAGATTTGCCTTCTTGCCGAGCGCTACGAAGAAGGCCACAGCGATGAACCCAGAGATCAGTACATAATGAGCAAACGCCATGGCCATATGAGAGTTCTCTGCCACACCTTCGAACACTGACTCATTCACGAGCTCACCTCCGGAGTTGACGGCTTCATCTTGAACACGGAGATGACCAAGCACCCCCACCCAGCAGCCTGGACCAAGTCCAGGATGGGCAGGAGCCACCAGAAGAGGGATGGGCTCCACTCAGCGAGCTTGACATGAAGGATCGGGTAGGTGGTCATGCCAGCCCAGACGAAGCCGCACAGAGACAGGAGCAAGAGCCCCACAAAGAGGAGCCGGCGCTTCTTCGCGAAGGCTCCGATGCAAGCGAAGAGCATCAAGCCCAAGACCACAAGATTCATGAGGGAGTGCACCATGAGCGGCGCACCGTCGATAGGGAACATCGGTCACCTCCGGATTGAATTCGATTTGATGAGCGTCGAGACGGTTGCTGAGTGATCGCGGGGGAGCGCCTGTGCGCGGCGGCGGGCCTTGAGCGACTCCGGAAGCTGATCGAGGGCGAGCGTGAGCCAGGTGATGCGCTCGCGATCCTCTGACGCGACAGCGTCTGCGAGCTCCTCGCCCAAGCCGTCGAGGTAGGCCTCCAAAGCCTCGCCATCCAAGTGCTTCCAGGCGAAGAGGTGTCGGTTCTTCTCGATGCTCGCGCGCACCAACCTCTTCGGCACGTGCGCGCCGATCGTGCCGCGGTTCGAGTGCTCTGCCACCGCGCGCGGGTCGACGACGACGCGGCGACCGGAGCGCCACGCGCTCCAGCAGAGGTCCACGTCCTCGAAGTAGAAGGGCTCGAAGAGGGAGTCGAAGCCCGCCTGCGCCATGAACTCATCACGACGCACCAAGAACGCCCCACCGAGCGCGAAGGCCACGGGGTAGCCCTCTTCGTAACCAGGCGCGACCGCGCCGGGCTCGACCACCGCGGCGCGGCGGATCACCACGGCCCCGTCCTCCTGGACGAGCTCTGGCAGGGACTCATCTGTCTGCTCCCCGTCCCTCAGGACGAGGGGCGCGACGGCGAAGACATCGCTCCCCTCGAGCCGCTCCAGGAGCGGCTCGAAGAAGCCGGGTCGAATGCAGACGTCGGGGTTCAGGACGCACAGGACCTCACCCTTCGCCTCCTCTGCTCCCGTGAGCGTCGCGGCCGCGAAGCCGCCGTTCACAGCACGCTCGACGCAGCGCGCCAGCGGAAACTCAGCCTGCAGCCAGTCACGGAGCGCGCCCGCGCCCGTGTCATCGATGACGAGGAGCTCCCACTCCTCTCCCATGACGGCGGCCTCAGTGAGGACCAACGGCAAGGACTCCTTCAAGAGCTCGCGGTCGTCGAGGGCGGGGATGAGGATCGAGAGCTTCATCCTTCACCCTCCTCTGGCTCTGATGCGCCGAGGGCCTCGACCGCGTCGCTCACACGCTCGGCGACCTCATCCGGCGCGGGCAGCTCCTCGCTGGGACCTGAGATCGCGTCGAGCAACCTCCGTAGCTCGCCGCGCAGCCAGAGCTCGTGCTCGAGGAGCCGCTCCTGCTGTGTCCTCAAGCTCTCCATCTGCGCAGCCCAGCGAGCGCGCTCTTCCTCGCGCGCCTGCACCTCGCCGCGCAGGAAGGCGACCTCATCGCGGAGCGCATCATGCGTCTCGCGGAGCCAGGTGACCTCTGCGTCGAGGTGCTCGCGCGCCTCCTCCGTGCCGAGGCGTCGACGGCGCTCCTCGGCGAGCTCCTGCTCTACCCCGAGGCTCCTGCGACGCTCCTCGGCGAGCTCCTCCTCTCGCGTAGACAAGACCTCCCCTCGCCAGTCAGCCTCCTCCCGCGTGCGCTCACCGACCTCCCGTCGATGTTCGCTCTCTTTACGAAGGGCGTCGCGCGCGCGCTCTGCGTCCTCAAGCTCGCGCGCGGCGTGCGCCAGCCGACGGTCGCGCTCAGCGAGCTCACCCTCAAGCCACTCCGTCGCGCGCGTGCGCTCCTCCAGATCCTTGTGTGCGCTCCGCCGCTCCGACTCCAGGCGCGCCACCTCTCCCTCGCTGAACTCCACCTGTCCCTTGAGCCAGCGCGCCTCTGCGCTCGCGAGCTCGAGATCGGTCGCGACCTGCGCCCGCTCCTCTCGCGCGTCTTCGCGCTCCGCGCGCGCCGCGTCTCGCTCCGCACCGACGGCCTCCACCTCTCGCTCCCGCGCAGCGAGCTGCTCCTTCAGCCAGCCCGCCTGCTCTGCCAGGGCGCTCTGTGACTCCTCCTGCCACCTCGCCCGCGCGTCGAGCTCCTCTTCAGAGCGCCGCGACTCGTCGACCGCGCGCCCCAGCCAGGCGCGGGCGCGCTCGCCCTCCGCCAGGCGCTCGCCGAGCTTCGATCCCGTCGTGAGCGCTCGCGTCAGGCGCCGAGCGCTCGATGCACCGGGCGAGAGCTCCGTGCACAGGCGCTCATAGCCGTCGAGCGCGCGCTCCACGAGCTCCTTCCAGCTCATGTCTCCTGCGGCCTCATAGCGACGGGTCAACACCTCGAGGTGCTCGAGGCGGGCCCGCGGCCGCTCGCTCTCGCTCGGCGCGAGCCCCCGATAACGCTCCAAGAGCGCCGCGGCCTGATCCTCTACAGAGCGCGGGGCGTCGACAGTCCTCGCCTCCTCCCCATGGGCGAGCTGCAGCAATCGCGCGCGCAGCGCCAGCACATCTCCGGCGGGATAGAGCCAGCCATCGACCCCGTCGCGCACGCTCTCGCGCATCGCGCCCACGTCCGCTGCGATGACCGGGACCCCAGCGGCGAAGGCCTCGCGGATCACGAAGGGCGCGTTCTCCGGCCACTTCGAGGGCACCACGACGACGTCCGTCGCGGCGAGGATCCCGGGCAGCTCATCGTGAGTGAAAGGTCCGCACCACTCTGCGCCCGCCGCCGCTGCCAGCGCTCGGCAACGCTCGGAGTAGGCGCGGTCGCTCGAGGTGCCGTGGACGCGGAGCGCCACCCCCTCGAGGCCGTCTGCAGCCTCAAGCAGATCATGCAGGCCCTTGTGCTTGGAGACGCCGCCGAGGAAGGCGACCCGCAGCGGCGCGCCCGGCGCGCGCTCCGTGCGCTCGAGCTCTCGGAAAGGCGCGAGGTCGATCCCGCAGGGCTCCACCTCAAGCGGCGCCTCGACCCCGCCGCTGCGGAGGACCTCGGCGAGGAACTCGGTCGGCGACAGGACGAGGTCGACCGCGCGGAGCGCCTCAAGGCGCGCGCTCCTCGCGCGCTCTGCGCGCCGGCGCATGCCCTCGATCTCCTCTGACTCAAAGCCCGCCGTGCGCGGGTCGCCGTCGAGCACGTCGGCGAGGAGAGCCCGGCCTTCGTCATTGAGGTCGCGCTCCAGGACGAGGCCCTGGTGATCCGCCCCTGGGAGCAAGCGGTCCAGGAGCTTGCGCGCCAGGAAGACACGCCCGAGGGCGTCTGTCTCAGCGGGGTCCAGCGCCACGAAGTCCGGGCGCAGGAGGCGGTACTCCTCACAAACCAGCCAGGCGTCGTGGGCGGTGAAGACGAAGGGGATCCCGCGGCCCTTGGCCTCAGCCACGAGGAGAGGGCCTAAGCCGATGAGGTGCTGGGCGTGCACGAGCTGCGGGCGCTCACGGTCGAGGTAGCGCCCGAAGGCCTCGGCCGCGCCGGGCTCGTTCCCCTCCTCATCAGGGCGCCGCTCACCCAGAGCGAGCCAGTGGACCTCGTAGCCGCAGCGCTCCTCTACGCGCTGCGCCAGGCGCCAAGTCCCCTCTAGGGGGCACGGCGCGAAGACCTGCACCTCACAGCCCGCTCGCGCCAGCGCGGCGGCGAGCTGCGCCGTGTGATTCTCGACGCCAGTGACCTCGTGCGGCGTGAGAGCGTGTGTGAGGAGGCAGACGCGCATGGCCGCTCAGCTCATGAACGCTCCGCCGTTCATGTCGAGGGCTTGGCCTGTGACGCCGCGCGCGTCCGCTGAGATGAGCCAGTTCACAAATCCTGCGACGTCCTTGGGCTCGCTCATCCTCCCCATCGGGACCTCGCTCATGGCGAGCGCGCGCGCCTCGTCGAAGGAGATCCCCATCGCCTGCGCCATCCCCTCGATCCCCTCCGTCGCCATGCTCGTGTTGACCCAACCGGGACAGAGCGCGTTGACCTGAATCTCCTCGGGTGCGAGCTCCGCTGCCATCGAGCGCACGAGCCCCAAGAGACCCGCCTTGCTCGCGCAGTAGCCGCTGTATCCCGGCACGCCGATGCGCGCGAGGATGGACGAGATCACGACGAGGTGTCGAGGGCCCGCCGGCTCGAGGTGCGCCCGAGCTGCGGTGAGGGTGTGGTAGGTCCCCGTGAGGTTCGTGTCGACGAGGTCGCCCCAGCGATCGCCGCCCTCGTCACCAGGTCCGTTCGGTCCGCCGAGCCCCGCGTTCGCGACGCAGGCGTAGAGCGGTCCGCACTCAGCGGCTGCGGCGGCGACCGATGCGGCGACCGCGTCTGCCTCCCTCACGTCACAGCTCGCCACGAAGTGCGCTCCGGCCTCAGGCGTCTTCAGCTCCTGCGCGACCTCTTCCAAGCGCCCCTTGTCACGGGCGAGGAGTGAGAGCCGCGCGCCCTCAGCAGCCAAGCGCGTCGCGACAGCTGCGCCGATCCCCGTGCCCGCGCCCGTGACCAAGACGTGACGACCCGCGAGGTTTTCGTTCCTTCCTTCCATGCCCTCATTCTGCCTGCGAGGGCCCCTGCAAGGCGAGCGGCACCCTGACTTGGGCGGATTCGAAGGAATCGTTGAAGAGGGAGGGCGGTCGAGGCCGATCCAAGGGACACGGGCGAAGATCCGGGCCGGGGGGCCTAGGCAGCGCCGAGAATCGGGCGATTCGTGGGCAGGATCCAACGTATAGGCGCGCACTCAAAGCGCGGATTCACCTTGGTAGAGGTCTGCCTCTCCATGGTGATCCTCATGGTGGGCGTCCTCGCGATCACGAGCAGCACCCTGCAGATCGACGACCTGCGCCGCAGGAGCCACGAGTCCGCCAACGCCAACCTGGCCATGAGGCGCGTGGCCGAGACCCTCCACGCTCACGCCGCCCTCGCGCGGAGCCAGAGCGACGGGGACGCCGCGAACACCTTCTCAGAGGCCTTCCTCTCCCTCGCGCAGTCAGACTTCGGCGGCGGCTTCGAGGTCGCTGGGATGCCCCCGCTCCCCGGAGACGACACCGTCGGCACGGTCGAGCTCATCACGAGCGAGGCGCGCACTGACGAGGCGCTCGGCGTCCTGATGGGGATGCCCCGAGACCTGAACGGGGACGGTGACGCCCACGACATAGACGTGAGCGAGGACGCGCGCCTC
>JAKVCE010000106.1 GCA_022447405.1 Planctomycetota bacterium
AGACGGTTGAACTTGGCGGTGGCCGCCAAGAGGTTCCTGATCTCCGCCGAGCGATGGACCTCAACGACCAAGGGGAGCTCGCCGTTCGCGACCCGCGCGAAGACCTCCTTGTCTGCGTCGTGCTTGGGGGCCTTGGGAGCCTTGTCCTCTTTGTAGCGCTCCTCTTTGAACTCCTTGCCCTTCTCCTTCGCCTCCTCGATCTCTTTGTCGCGGTCCTTCTTGGCCTTCTTGAAGTCCTTCTCAAGCTCCTTGACCTTCTCGGCGATCGCCTCCTCCCACTCCTTCTTGTCGATCTCGTGCTCGTTCTGGGCGATTCGATACGCGACGCCGGAGTCGAGCTGCGCGGCGAGCTTGTCCACCTGGCTGATGCGCTCGAAGGGGTCCATCGGGCTCGGACCGCTCTCCACGAGGGTGAAGGAGCCGTCGGGCCCCATCGTGAAGGTGGAGCCCCCGCTGGAGGGGTCGGTCAAGCCGATCGAGGCGCCGAGCGCGGTCTCCGCGCTGGCGATGAGCCCGTCCCCGCCATCCGGCGCGAGGCTCACAACGCTCGAGAGCCCGTTCACCGGGGCTCGGTGCGAGGCTTGCGCCCGCACCGCGGTCACGCCTGCCTCGAGCGCCTGCTTCTTCAGGAACTCCTGTCCGAAGGGGTCGATGGCGTCGGCGGTGCGTGTCGCCGGCGAGACCCCCGTGAAGGAGACGTCAGTGGAGTTGACACCCAAGACGGACCAGGGATCGACGAAGCCCGCGCAGACGACCGCGCCGCTCAGCTCGCGCGCGCCCTCAGGGACCTCGATCTCTGCTGCGACGCGACGGATCACACCGTCGACCACCAGCACATCTACGTCCTTCATGACCTCGCCAGGGCGGACGATGACCTCGCCCGCGTGGATGACGACCGCGTCTCCAGCGGCAGCTGCTGGACACCACGCGCTAGCCAGGAGCGCAGAGAGGACAAAGGGGGCCCGGATGGAGAGCTTTCTCATGGATCTTCCTATAGAGGCGCGGCCTGGAGGGTCTCCAAGGCCCGAAGCGGAGGGTGGGGTTCCGCTGGATGTGTGGTGTGTGAGCCCTCTTTCATGCGCCGTATTTGCGGTGGAGCCGAGGACTCGACGCAGATGATAAGGCAA
Organism: Planctomycetota bacterium; assembly: GCA_022447405.1. GTDB lineage: Bacteria > Planctomycetota > UBA1135 > UBA1135 > JAKVCE01. Next base: position 1,128 of record JAKVCE010000106.1, read on the forward strand.
GCGCTCGTTCCAGGGCTAGACCACCCGCAAAGTCTTGTTAAATCGGGGTTTGTGAGTGAGCCAGAGGGCCTGGATGAGGCCCTCCTCCTCTCCTTCGCAGCCCGCGCCGGGGTGTGCTGTCCGGCTGCGTAAATTTCTTCGATCTCTGCGGTATTTTCGCGTTCGGAGGCTGCTCAAACCCGGCTAACGGCCCTCGTACGCCCGTATATCCACCTCCGGGCAGACACCCAAGTGCACCCCTTCCTGCTTCAACCTGACTATTGGCGCACGCGCCTTGAGCGACCTGGCTCGCCCCAGGGCTCGCTGCTGCTCCTCCCGCGGCCCGATGTCTCCACGCCCTTTGTCGAGGTAGAGGAGTTTCGCTTCCGGGCCCACGATGGCCTCCGGCTCTGGGGCGTCCGCATGCTCGCGGGTTACCCGGTCCCGGAGCTCCCCTCCAAGATCTGTATCGTGGACCCTGCGACCGACATCGGCCCTGAGACACGCGCCCTCGAACCCGGGGGCGCTTATTTTTTCCTCCGAGAGCCGCAGGGCAGGCGCCTCGAAGACCAGGTCCTCGACGTGCTCCGACTCGCCTGCCTCATCGCCAACCTCGAGCGCCGCGGGGTCGAGAGCGTCGACTGCGCCGCAGATGACCAAGAGGCCGAGCCCAATCACCTCGCCTTACGGATCGCCGAAGAGCTCAAGCAGATGATCCTCGTCTGAGCGCAGCGCGCGCTCAGGCCCCGGCCGCTCGCCAGGCCCGCCTGAACAAGCGACGCTTCCCCTCGCCCCACTCAGGGGACGGCAAGAGCGGCGGGGTCGTGGTGCCCTCAGCCTCGCTCCAAGAGTTCCCCTCTCCGCTCACATCCCACAAGAGGTCGCAGCCAGGCAAGCCGAGGTCTAGCGCCTGCTGGTCCGGGTCTAGCCCGTTCCCGTCGAGCTCGTTGTCGTGCACCCAGACTCGGTCAGGCCATGGGTCGACGTCGATGCCCCCCGCCTTCCTCTTCTGGATGAGGTTGCTGAGGGAGAGCACCGCGACCCCGCACGTCTTGTTGCCTGAGATCACGTTGGAGGTCACCTCGACGTCGTCCGCGCCCAGGATCAAGACGCCCGTTCCGGAGGGGACGTTCCCGACCATCGCGCCCTCGTCCGCGAAGTTCACGTGGTTGTTCTCGGTCACCACGTTGTCGCGCAGGAGGCAACCGATGGAGACCTTGGACGGGTTGTTTGGCAGGAGGAAGACGAGGAGGCCGCCGGCGTTGTCCGACACGTGGTTGCCCTCGACGAGAGCATCGACGCAGTTCTCGATCTCGATCCCTGTCACGTTCCCCGTGGCCACGCAGTCGCGCACGACGACGTCCTTGCACTGGCCCACATAGATCCCAGCGTCGCGGGCGCCGGTGACCTCACAGCGCTCCACCAGGACCCCGATAGACTCCACAGGGTAAAGACCATAAAGCCCTGTATTGTAGGCTCTTAGGTCTCTCATGGTGAGCTCCTGAGAGAGGTTCAACATCACCCCATTGGCGGTGAAGTTGGCGAGGTCGAAGCCCTCGATCGTGAGCCCGCGCCCCGACCCGATGATCGCGTCCGAGAGCTCTCCGAGCCCGTCCAGGAGCGGACGCTCGTCGCCGTCAGGGACGCCGCGCAGGGTGACCTCATCGACGTCGAAGAGCACCGTCTCTGAGTAAACCCCGGCGTGAACCTCGATGGTGTCGCCGGGCTCGGCGGCGTCCACGGCAGCCTGGATGCTCTCGCCGGGGCGGACCGTGTGAGTCATGGGCGCTCGCGCCTCTCCAGCCGCAGCTGTGCTCGGCGGGCCCGCAGGTGTGAGCGGCGAGGCGGGTCCGCTGTAAGCCACAGGCTCCAACCCAGAGAGGAGCCCAATGGGGGGGACGGGGAGTCGGCTCTCATCTGTGAGGGCGCGTAAAAAGGCGACGAGGTCTTGGCGTTCGCTCCACGAGAGGTCAAAGCGCCTGATCTTGTCGTCGATCTGAGGGATGTCGAAGCCTCTCCCGCGGCCGCCGCCGTCAGCGTAGAAGTCGACGACATCCTCCAAGGTCTCGAGGCTGCCGTTGTGCATGTAGGGAGCGGTGAGCTCGATGTTGCGCAGCGTCGGGACCTTGAAGGCGTGGTTGTACGCCTCTCCCGCGATCGCGCCCCTGCCGAGGTCGGGCTCCCCTCCCTCCCTCGGAGGGACGCCGATGACCTTGAACTCTGGGTTCGCGAAGGTCGGCAAGTTGTGGCACTCAAAGCAGCGCGTCTTCAGCGAGCGGAAGACCGCCAAGCCGCGGCGCTCTGAGTCGTTGAGCGCCTCACGATCTCCCCTCGCGTACCTGTCGAAGCGCGAGTCCTGACTCGTGAGCTGCTCTTCGAACGCAGCGATCGCGCGCGTGACGTTCTCAAAGCTCAGGCCCCCCTCGCCGAAGACGCGCTCAAAGAGGCTGACGTACTCGGGGATAGCCGAGAGCTCTTCGACGAGCTCCTCCGGGTCTTGCCCCATCTCTTTGGGGTCTGTGATAGGACCGGCGGCTTGCTCTGCGAGGTCGGCTGCGCGGCCGTCCCAGAACTGTCGGTGGCTGTAGACCGCGTTCCACAGCGTGGGGGTGTTCCGCCCCAAGGGCACGCCGCCCTCGCGTTCAGGGCCCACGCCCTCTCCCCCGAAGCCCATGGCGGTCTCCCTCCCGTCAGCGAAGCCCAGGTTTGGGTGGTGGCAGTGGGCGCAAGAGGTCTCGTTGTCGCCAGAGAGGATCGGGTCAAAGAAGAGCATGTTGCCCAGCTCGTAGAGGTTCAGGTCGAGCTCCTCCTCAGCGCCGACCTTCTCTGGGAAGGGCCTGTCCAAGCTCCTCCCCTCTTCGAGCATCCGGAAGAAGTGGACGCCCTCTGCGGCGGCTCGCTCCGCCCGGGGAGCGTCGCGCGCGGGGTCAGCCAGGCTCTCTAGCGGCGCCCACGCGAGCGCCGCTACGCCGACGGCGAGGGAGGCTGCCGCGACAGCGAAGAGCTTCTTCGTCTTGGTCATCACCGAGAGTGTAAGTCCTGCGGAAGACCTTCACCTCGAAAGTCACCTCTCGCGGAGGAGGGCTACACTCTACGAATGATCTCTTGCGCTCTCATCGCTGCGATCGCTCTCTCAGCGACCCTCGAAGTCCCGACAGAGAAGAGTCAGGTCACGGTCCTCCGCGACCCTTGGGGCGTCCCCCACGTCCTCTCGGAGACGGATTATGGGGTGGGCTATGGCTACGGCTGGGCCCTCGCAGAGGACCGGCTCGAGGAGGCCTTGAGCGGGTACTGGACAGTCCTGGGTCGGCGCACGGAGATCGACGGCGAGGCGGCCCTCGACCTCGACCGCACCTTCAAGCTCCTGCGCCTCACTCAAGACGCAGAGGCCGCGTTCGACAAGATGCCGAAGCTGGTGAAGGATGTCTCCACAGGCTTCGCCGATGGGCTGAACGAATACATGGTGGCTCACCCGGAGCGGGTCCCTGACTGGGCCGAGCCCATCCACCCCGCGTGGCCCCTCGCGCTCGGGCGGATGATCGACTACTGGATCCCGCTGCGTAACGCGAACGGCCAAGCGCGCCGGATCGCCCCAGGGATCGCGATCCCCTCCACGGGGACCGGGCCCGAGCACTATCACTCTGTCGGCTCGAACGGCTGGGCCCTCGCTCCCTCCCGCACCGAGACCGGGACCGCCATGGTCGCGGCCGACCCGCACCTCCCTTGGAAGCACGAGTTCCGACTGCACGAGGTGCACCTGCGCGGGCCCTCCTTCGAGGTCGCCGGCGCAGCCTTCGTCGGCGTCCCGCTGCCAGCCTTCGGGCGCACGAAGCACGTCGCGTGGACCTGGACCTCGAACAGCCCAGACCACACCGACGTCTACAAGCTCAAGCTCGTGGAGGACGACCCCTCCAAGTACCACTTCGGCAGGAAGAAGCTCGAGTTCGAGACCCGAGAGGTCTCGTACAAGCTGCCTGACGGGGCGGTGTTCAAGGAGGACCTGCAGTGGTCGGTTCACGGGCCGATCACGCACGTCAACTTGGAAGAGAGCTACGCCGTCGCGTACTGGTTCAGCTGCTATGGGCTGACGGACGGCCCGGTCCAGTACTCAGAGATGCTGCGCGCCGAAGACCTCGACGACCTCGAGGACGCCATGTCCGAGCTCCAGTTCGCGCACTTCAACCTCATCGCCGCAGACTCCTCGGGTGACATTGAGTTCGTCTACTCCGGTCGCGTCCCGAAGCGGCCAGAGTCTGTCAACGCGAAGCAGCCGCTCGATGGCTCAGATCCCAAGCTCCTCTGGGATGAGTTCATCCCCTTCAAGAAGCTCCCCACCGTCAAGAACCCCAAGGTCGGCTTCGTCCAGAACTGCAACAACCGACCTGAGACGACGACCGGGACAAAGGCGGACCCTAAGCCAGACAGCGCCGCTCCCGGCGTGGTCGCCGGCGGCCGTACTGAGACCGTGCGCTCCTGGTACCTGCGTCAGGCGCTCTCGAAGGAGGGGAAGTTCACTCGTGAGGAGGCCATCGCGCTCCTGACCGACGGGACGATGATCCCCCATGGGCCCTTGTCCGCGCAGCTCCGGCACGTCTGGGAGAGGTTCGGAGGAGAGTACGGCGCTCGCGAGAAGATCGCCGCGGACGTCGAGCTCGTCCTCAACTGGGACGGGTCGCCTGACCTGAAGAGCGGAGCGCCCACGCTCTTCCTGCTCTGGCTCTTCCAATTGAACGGAGAGAGCGCGCGGGTGGACGTCGCTCAGCTGGAGCGGATCCCAGAGGAGCTCTCCAAGGACGACGCCTTCGCGATGTTCGACGCCTTCAAGGAGGCGCGCAAGCAGTTGCGGAAGCTCATGCCCTTCCCTCCTCAGATCCCATGGGGCCTCGTGCACGTCCTCCGCAAAGCGGGCAAGGTCTTCCCCGTCGCGACCGGGATGTACCCAGGCATCTCCTTGATGAACGCGAACCTAGACCTCGAGAAGCCTGACGTGATGAACCTCACCTGCCGCATCGGCTCTGCTTACGTCGCGCTCCACGAGCTCTCTGACCCGCCGATGTCTTGGTCGGTGACCCCTATCGGTCAGACAGACCGCGAAGACCTCCCCTACGTCACCGCTTGCACTGAGCTCTTCGCTAAGCGCGAGCTGAAGCCGCTCCCCTTCACAGACGAGCAGCTCGCAGAGGTCGAGACGACCGAGACCGTGCTTGAGTTCGAGCTCCCTGACTCCGACTAGCGGAGCTCGCGCGCGAGGTTGGCGATGACCGCGTTCTGACGAGCGAGCTGGTCGACCTTGGCGGGGTCGATCCGCCTCGCCTGCGCGAGCTGCTGCAAGGCCTCTGCGCGCTCCCCGAACGTGTTGTGGAGCAAAGTCAGCCCGAAGCGGGTCTGCAGGTGATCGGGGTCCAGCTCAGCCGCGCGCTTGAGGCAAGTGATCCCATCCCGCGGGCGCCCCGAGGCAGCGAGCATCGAGCCCTTCGTGAACCAGGGCGCGTGGACCGTGGGGTCGCACTCGATGGCCTTGTCAGCAGCGGCGATGGAGGCCGCTGGGTCTCTGCGTGAGGCCTCGGCCTCGCTGATCCCCACCCACGCCTTCGCGTAGCGCGGGTCGATCTCGAGGGCCCTCTGATACGCAGCGATCGCGGCCACAGGGTCCTCTGGTCCATGCAGCAGGTCGCCCTCGATCACCCACGGGCCCGGGTCGCGAGGATCGCAAGCCTTGGCCAGCTCGAGGTGAGTCTTCGGGTCTCCCACGCCGAGCTGGTGCTCCAAGGCCGCGAGCGCGGAGAAGTTCAGCGACTTCACTCCGGGGAGCTTGACGATCTCGCGCTGCACCTCGATGGCCTCCTCGACCTTCCCCCTCCTCCAGAGCAGATCAGCTAAGGGGTTCCGCGCGTCGACCGTGTTCGGGTTGTCGGCGATCAGGCTGCGATAGATCTCCTCCGCCTCATCCTCCCTCCCATAGGCGATCGCCTCCTCGGCGAGGCGTAGCCTGGTGAGGTCCGAGATCTTGTCCTTGGGGTCCGCGAGGCTCCCATCGGCGGCGTCGCCCGTGAGGTCCGAGCCTGCGTAGCCGAGGGCGGCGAGCGCCTCCTCGACATCGGAGTCCATGCCTCCGCCGTCGCGCGTGTAGGTCTCCACCTCCACCTCGGGCAGGGTCGCGTTCAGCTCTTGTGTG
>JAKVCE010000107.1 GCA_022447405.1 Planctomycetota bacterium
GCATCTCCTCGGCGTCCTCGCCGCGGAACACGTCTTGGACGTGGACGGGGAGGTCACCCCAGCGGTCGCTCGCCGGGTCATTCGGTGAGCCCGCGCCGGTGGGGTCCGTCGGCGGCTCGTTGGCAGGGCGCTGGCTCGGGTCCGTGTTGCTCTGTTCCTGGCCGTCTGATGGCCTCTCGCCCTGCTGGTTGGGCTGCTGCTCCTGCTCTCCAGGCTGCTGGCCTTCGGGCTGCTCACCCTCTCCAGGGGTCTGACCGGAGGGCTCCTCGCCGGGGCGCTCCGGGGTCTGTTCGCGGCGCGTCGTCTGCTGCCCACCCTGAGAGGAGCCCTGTGAGCTTGAGGAGCCTTGCGGTTGGCTCTGGCTCTGATTGGACTGGCTGCCGCTGCTGCTCTGTTGCTGGCCAGCCTGCTCAGCGAGCTCAAGCAATCGGTCGATGTCCTTGAGCACCTGCTCGCTGCGTTCGCGAGAGTCTTCGAGCAGCTTGCCGATGCCTGCCTCCTCGACCTCTGCGAGCCCGCTCGTGTCTCCAGCGCCTGCGTCTGAGAGCAGGATGTCGACCTTGCGCAGGTTCTGTTCGATGTCGCGGAAGAGCTGAAGCATCTCCTCCTGCGCCTGATCCACCGCGCCCGGGAGCTCGATGGGGACGTTCTCACCTTCGGGCTCGGGGTCCTGGAGCGCCGCGGCGGTGTGTCCGAGGCAGCACAGGCTGAGCAGCGTGAGGCTCGCTCTCTTGAAGTTCAAACTCATCCGTCCTCTCCTCCCTCGTCGGTCTCCGGTGTCTCTCCCTCAACAGGCGCTGCGTCCGGGTCCGGGAGCCCCAGGCGCTCACGGAAGGTGCGGAACAGCCCGCTGGTGCGCTCATGGCGGTGGCCTAGGCGCGCGATGTCTTCTAAGAGCAGCGGGTCGGCCTCGCCGCCCTGCAGGAGCTCAGGGTGCAAGAGCAAGAGCTCATCGACGGCGTCGAGCAGGTCGCGCTCCATGCGCCGCAAGAGGCGCAGCTCGGCGGCGTCGGGGACCAGCCGGTTCTCAGAGCTGCCCTCCTGCTCTTCGCCCTCCTCTCCTTCTTGCTCCTCCTGCTCCTGCTCCTCCTCCTCTTGGCGGCGCTCCTTCTCGTCCTCCAAGGCCTCGAGCAGCCAGCCCAGGCCCTCCTCGACGTCTTGCTGGAGCGCCTGGAGGCGCGGCCCGCTCTGGTAGTTGCCCTGCTCGCCCAGGTCGCGCGCGATCCGCGCGAGGTCGGTCTCTACGCCCTCGATGAGGGCGCCGAAGACCGCGCTGCCCTCTTCCATGAGGGAGTCCTTGATCTCGCCGGCGCGCACACCGAGGGCCTCCTCCTCTCTGGAGATCCGGCGCAAGCGCAGGCGCTGCGAGCGGCTGGGACGGGCCGAGGACTCGCGCTCGCGGTCGAGCTCCACGGTGGCCTGCATCTGTGCCTGGTGCACCTCGAGCAGCTGCGCGACCTCCTCGGCGATCTGGAACAGGAGCTCCTCCTCTCGGAGCTCTTGGTACGCCTCCTCTTCCTCGGCGAGCTCTTCTGCGGCCTCCCTCAGGTTCCGCTCGGCCTCCTCTTGCTGCCGCTCGGCCTCTGAGAGGTCTCCCTGCTCTAGGGCTTGCTCGGCCGCAGCTGCGTTCTGCTGCGCGCGCTCAAGGGCGCTGGTGTCGCGCGTGGGGTCGTCCTGTTGGAGCTGGTCTCTCAGCGCATACATGCGCTTCCTGAGCTCCTCTTGTCGTTGAGCGATCTCCTCTGCGCGCGCCTCCTCCTGCGCCGTCTGGGGTTGGACGCCCTCCTCCATGGCCTCCATCGCCTCCTCGAGCGCCTCCATCGCGCGGCGCTGCTGGGAGGTCGCGCTCTGGGGGCTGTTCTGGCTGAGGGCCTCCGAGGCCGAGCGCATCGCCTCAGCGGCCTCCTCAAGAGCGGCCTCCATCTCAGCCTGCGCCTCGGGTGAGATGGAGAGCTCGCGCTCAGCTTGGGCCTCTTCGCTGAGCTCTTCAGCGAGTGAATCTTGCTGCTCCGCCGCCGCGCTCGCCGAGGCGTTGGCTTGCGCGCTGCGCCGGGCTCGCAGCGCCTCGAGCGCCTCCTGCAGTGACTCGAGCGCCTCGGCTGCGGGCTCGCGGGCCTCCTCCGTCTGGCTCTCTTCGAGCGCGTCCTCTGCGCGCTCCAGCTCCTCTTGGGCCTCTTCAAGGCCAGCGCGCTCCTCCTCGCTGGGCTCGCCCGGAGCGCGATCGATCCCGGAGGAGATGCGCCCTGCGCTCTGCCTGTTCGCGCGCTGGCTCCGCGAGAGGGTCTCAGGGAGACGCTCTGAGTCGGCGACCTCACGCCGCACGGCCTCAAGCGCAGCCTCCGCGTCCGAGGCCTCAGGCTGCTCTTCGCCCTGCTCAAGGAGCTCGAGGGCCTCGCGCGCAGCCTGAGCAGGCGCGCTCGCTTCATCGCCAGCGGCGACCTCTTCCAGCCGCTCCGTCGCCTGCTGCTGCGCCGCAGCGCGCGCCGCAGCGCGCTCTTCTGCTGCGCGCTCCAGCTCTGCGGCGAGCTCTTCTAAGGCCTCGGCGGCGAGCTCAGGAGAGCCGGCCTCGTCCTGCGCACCTTCGAGGGCCTCGCTCGCCTCGGCGAGGCGCTCGGCCGCCGTCGCCGCTGCGGGATCGTTCGATGCGCGCGCGCTCTGCTCTGCCTCAAGGGCGCGCTCGCGCAGCGCCTCGGCGGCCTCGCTGAGCGCACCATCTTGCGCGCGCGCTGCGGCCTCTCGGACGGCCTCGGCGGCGCTCTCCAAGCGCTCCTCGCGAGCGCCCTCGAGGCGTCCGCGCTCCAAGGGCTCAATCGCGGCCTCTAATGCGCTCGCTGCGTCAGCGTCGTGCGATTCCAGGACGGCGACGTCTCTCTCTTGGTCTGCGACCAAGCGCTCAAGCTCTCGCTCGATCTCTTCGAGGTCGATCGCACCGGAGGCGCGACCCTCGGACTCCGTCTGCGAGAGCAGGGCGCGCTGCTCCTCACGCATCCGCCGCAGCTCATCGAGGAGCGCTGACATCTCTTCACCGCCGGCCTCTTGCTTGAGCGCCTCGGTCTGCTCGCGGAGCTCACCCTCCTCGCTAGCCATCTCGGAGAGAGAGCGCTGGAAGGCCTGAAGCTCTTCGAGGCGCTCCTCTAGCTCTTCGACGTCAGGGCGATCCAAGAGGATCGAGAGCAGCCGCTCTAGGCGCGCGACGGTCGCCTCCATCTGCTCGAGGGATTGGTGGACGCGGCCGCCCCTCAGCTCGCTGGTGGCGTTCTCCATGAGCTCGCCGAGGTTGGAGTTGGTGCCAGCCTGGGCGCCCTCGCTGACGTGGGAGAGCCCCTTGCGCAAGAGCCCGGCGGCGTGCGCGCGGCCCTCCGTCTCGAAGCGCTCAGCCAGGGACTCCATGGAGCCCTCAAGGCGTAGGAGCTGGCGGCGCAGGAGCTCTTGCTCCTCGGAGAGGGAGGCTTGCTCGCGTGAGGTGCCGCCATCGTCTTGGGCGAAGAGCGGCGGGAGCGCGAGCCCTGCGAAGAGCAGGAGGGTGGTGATGCGGAGGCTTCTCACTCTCAGTTCTCCTTGGCGTAGTTGCGCGCGCGCTCGGTGAGGCTCTTCTGACGGTTGAGGATGTCGCGGGTCAGAGAGAGGACCGATTGGAAGTTGTCCCACTCTGCGAGCTCCGCGAGGAGGACCTCTGTCTTCGCCCTGGCCTGCTCCTGGAGCGCGAGGGACTCTGTGAGCGCCTCGTGCAGCGCCTCGATGTCGTCGCTCTGGCTCCCCCGCATGATCGCGAGTCGCGCGGGCTCCACCAGGTCCTCCGAGATCTCCACGGCGAGGCCGGTCACCCCGACCAGGCGGCCCGTCAGCCCTGAGCGGGCGTCGTCGCGTGCCGCGAGACCGCGCCAGAGCTCAGGGTCGAAGCTGCGGTCGGTGCGGTTGGTTGTCGCCGCGATGAGGGCGCTGAAGAGGCCGGTGTTGCGCTCGTCGAGGCGAGCGTGGATGACGTTGTCTGAGACCTCAGCGAGGTCACGTGAGATGGAGCGCGCGTCGCCGTAGATGCGTCGCATGCTGTTAGCGAGGGAGAGCGCGTCCCCGCTCCCAGTGTTCCCGGGCTCCTCGCCCTCCAAGGCGCGGATGAGCTCACTCGTCTGCATCACGCGCTCGATCTCCAGGTCCAAGAGCTTCGCGATGGACTGACGGACGCGCGCGAGGCGGTCCTGCAGACGTCGCAGGAACTCGTCTGCGGAGACGACACGCACGAGGATAGGCGTCGAGGTGGACTCACCGTCTTGGCTCTCGGGCTCTCGCCTGTCTCGGGTGATCACAGTGAGCTGCAGCGTCTGTCCTGCCACGACCGTGAGGGCTCCCTCCACGGGGACCTCGGCTTGTGCGTCCTCGAGCTCGATGAGCGAGTACACGAAGCGTGCGTCCTTGTGCTGCGGGCTCCAGGGGTCGATCGGGGTCACCTCCGTCGCGCTCGCGATGGGCTCGGCGTCGGGGGCGGTGAGGAGCTCAGTCGCGACCTCGCCGACCCCGTGGTCGTCGGCGATCCTAGCGCGCAGGGAGATCGCGCCGCCCGGGACCGTCTCGACCTCGCCGCGGGCGGGGGAGAGGAGCTCGATGTCAGGGGCGCGGTCAGGCACGACGCGCACGGCGAAGAGCCCGGGGTCCGGGTTGACGAGCCCGCGCTCGTCCGTGAGCTCGAATCGGAAGGTGAGCGACTCGGTCGGCTGCAGGCTGAACTCGCGGCATGAGAGAGGCTCCGCGCCCTCTGCCGCGTTTGTGACTGGCCACACGCCGGGCTCAAGGTTGAGCTCAGTGTCTGAGGGCAGGACCCTGACGAGCCCCTGAGCGTCGGGTGGATCCGTTTGGACGCTGACCCGCAGGCTAGAGCCGGCGAGCACCTCGACGTCGGCGTCGGTGACGATGGAGGCCGCTGCGCCGGTGTAGGCCGGGGGCGTGACCTCGACCGCGAGGCCCACGATGTCCGGGGGTCGCAGGACAGTCACCGCGACGAGGGGCGCGCCGTCCTGATCGTCTCCGCCCGTGACGCCGAACTCCATGTCCTCCTGCACGGAGCGCAGCAGCGTGCGGAACACGCCGCCACGAGTCACCGAGAGCACGGTGCGAGCGCCGCCAGCGTGTTCGAGGATGACCTCGTCCGGGACCTCGCCCTCGGCCCGGACGACGACGGGGATGTCGCTGCCGCGGGCGCATGAGACCGAGATGAGCTCTCCGTCAGGGCTCACCTCGACGGCGCCTGCGGTGAGCGGGATCTCCACCGTCAGGTTGGTGGCGCGGGGCCACTCGGGCCCGCTGCCTGTCATGCGGGAGAAGAAGATCGAGGTGTGGTCCGGGTTCGAGAGGAAGACGCTGCTGACGAGGAAGAGCGCGCCGAAGCCACCGAGGAGCGCGCGCCTCGGAGCGCGGGGGTCCTCTACGGCTGAGAGCTCAAACTCGGTGGCGTGCGCCTCTGCGCGCGCGATGAGGCTGGAGATCAGGCCGCGCTGCGCCTCGCTCTCAGGCTCAGCGCGGCTGAGCTGCGCGGCGCTGGTGAAGAGCTCGAAGAGCTCGGGGTGCGCGCGCTCGAGGAGGGCGGCGAGCCCGACGCGCTCAGGGATCGCCCTGAGGGGGCGCTTGGCGTGGCGCCAGAGCGCCCAGCCCACGGCTCCGAGGAGGAGGAAGAGGTGCAGGACGCGGATCGGCCCGGGCAGGTCGAGGGCTAGGTCCGCCAAGAAGAGCAGCCCCACCCCGGCAGACCCGACGAGGAGCACGCGGCCGATGGCGTAGCGCCTGACGTGTCCGACCAGCCGCCCGCGCAGGCGCGAGAGCAGACCGTCTAAGTTCGGGGTCGAGAGCGGCGTCAAGGTGTCTTCGATCTCAGCGTTGGAAGATGGGCAGGAAGCGGTAGGGGATCTCGAGGATCAGGCAGCCCACCGCAGTACCAAAGACGTCACCGGGGCCGGTCGAGTTGGGGAAAGAGCCGTCTTTTCTCTGCATGCCGAGCAGCACCGAGCGCAGCTCCTCGAAGTAGGTGCGCCAGTACGGGTCTCCGCGGGTGTAGAAGGCCTGCACCCCGTAGTAGTGGCCGTACCAGAAGAAGTAGTGACCGTCCTCGCGCTGTCCCCAGCGGCGGTTGAAGCGGGAGTGCTCGCGCATCAGGTATTCGATGCCGCGCTCAATGGCTTGGTCTGAGTAGATCCCCACCCCGTGCAGCGCGGTCACTCCGGCCGCGGTCAAGGGGAAGGTGGAGCGCGAGGCGTCCTCGGGCTGGTAGTGGAAGGAGCCGATGTCATCGCCGTAGGAGAAGCGCCCCGAGTGGAAGTGCCTCACGGTCTGCTCGGTGACGGCGGAGTCAACGACGTACTTAGCGGCGCGGTCCACGGTGGAGCGCGGGACACGGATCCCGATGTTGCGAGCGGCGCGGAGGGCGAGGACCTGGCACACGACGATCGACATGTCGGACTCCAGCGCGTACGGCTCGTAGCGCCAGCCGCCCTGGGCGTTCTGGGACTTCACGATGAAGTCGACCGCCTCCTGCAGCTTTCGGCGCACGTCGTCTCGGTGAGTCATGCCGTAGATCTCCGCCAAGAAGAGCGTGGCGAAGGCGTGGCTGTACATGCGCGAGCCGCTGGCCGTGATGTAGCCGTCGTCGCGTACCCGGGAGAGGATGAAGTCGAGGGCGCGCTCGATCTGGGGGCCGTACTCCCCGCGGCCAGGCAGGTGTCCGCCAGCCAGGAATGCCATCCCTGCGAGGGAGGTGACCCCGATGTGGCCTCGGTCGGCGGCGGTGTAGCGGTAGTCCTCGTTGAGCTTGTAGCCGACCATGGCTTGCCAGCTGCCGTCTGAGTGTTGCTGGCTCGCCAAGTAGGCGAGGCCGCGCTCGACGGCCTCGCGCTGGGCATCCGTCACGAGCTCTCGGTCGTCAGCGGGGACCCATGCGGGGTCTGATGCGCCGCCGAAGGCGAGGCTCATAGAGAGGAGGAGGTTGATCATCGCAGCACCTGCATCATTTGGACGCCTGAGACGAAGAGCGCGTCACCGAGGCCTTCGAGCTCGATCTGGTCAGACCAACCCAAGGCGTCGGGGAGGGTCACGCCGCCCATCCGGGCGCCGGTGAGCGGGTTGAGGAAGAGGAGGTTTGTGCGCATCCTTGGGCCCTTCTCGGTGAAGACGATCGCGACAGCTTCGTTGCTGACCGCTGGCTCCGGCCAGCGCCGATTGTACAGCTCCCGGTTGGATCCGAGGCTCCAAGCCCAAAGGCG
>JAKVCE010000108.1 GCA_022447405.1 Planctomycetota bacterium
GCTCTTGAGGCCCCACCCTTCCTTCACGACCCCGACCCCTGCCTCGTGCGCTCGCGGCTCCTAGGGACCTTGGCAGCCGAGCTCGGCCTGCGCGGGCTACACCCGATGCTGGCTCTGCTCGTAGGAGAGGAGCCTGCGTCCTCCCCCTTCCTGGACGCGTTCCGCGTGCTCGGGAGCGCCCCCTTGGACAAGCGACGCGTCCGCGAGCTCTTGCGCGCCCACGACGTCGGGGCGATCGAAGTCCGCAAGCGTGGGCATCCCGACCCTGCAGAGGTCCTCGCGAGGCGCTTTAAAGGCCCTGGGGCGCGCCGTGGCACCCTCTTCGTTGTCCGCCTAGACAGCGGGCACCGCGCCTACCTCGCCGAGGCCGCCGGACATGCGGCTGGTGGGCGATGAGGGATTCGAACCCACGACTTCCTCCTTGTAAGGGAGGCGCTCTAACCAACTGAGCTAATCGCCCTCTGCCTGAGACAACTCTAAACGGTATCCTGCCGCGCGCTCACCCCCAAGGGCTCAAAGAAAGACATCTCCCCCCCACCTAGCGAGACAGCTAACGAAACCAAGGAACGAAGAGCATGCGAGTCGCAGTCGTCGGAAGTGGATACGTCGGATTAGTCGCGGGCACCTGCTTCGCTGAGAGCGGTAACGATGTCGTCTGCCTAGACATCGACGAAGAGAAGATCGAGCGCCTGCGCTCTGGAGAGGTCCCCATCTATGAGCCCGGCCTCGCCGAGCTCATGAGCCGCAACATCAGCGACGGGCGCCTGAGCTTCACCACCGAGTACGCCGAGGCGATCCCCGGCGTGGACGTGGCCTTCATCGCCGTCGGGACACCCCCAGGTGAAGACGGCAGCGCAGACCTCCAGTACGTGCTGAGCGCCGCGCGCTCCATCGGCGAGCACATGACGGGCTACGTCACCGTCGTGGACAAGTCCACTGTGCCCGTGGGGACGGCGAGGAAGGTGATGGCCACCTTGAAGGAGGCGACAGATCACCCCTTCGACGTCGTGAGCAACCCTGAGTTCCTGAAGGAGGGGGCGGCCATCGACGACTTCCTCAAGCCTGACCGGGTCGTGATCGGAGTGGAGAGCTCGCGCGCCGCCGATGCGATGATGCAGCTCTACGGCCCCTTCGTCCGCACCGGCAACCCGATCTTGGAGATGGACATCGAGTCGGCTGAGATCACCAAGTACGCGGCCAACGCGATGCTCGCCTCGCGCATCTCCTTCATGAACGAGATCGCGAACCTCTGTGACCGAGTGGGCGCGAACATCGACGCGGTGCGCAAGGGGATCGGCACGGACGGCCGCATCGGCTCGCGCTTCCTCTTCGCGGGCTGCGGATACGGCGGCTCGTGCTTCCCCAAAGACGTGAAGGCGATCATCCGTACCGCGAGCGAGCACGACTACGACTTCCGCACCCTGCGCGCGGTGGAAGAGGTCAACGAGCTGCAGAAGCTCGTCTTGGTGAACCGCGTGAAGGAGCACTTCGGGAGCATCGCGGGGAAGCGCTTCGCGCTCTGGGGTCTCGCCTTCAAGCCCGGGACAGACGACATGCGAGAGGCCCCCGCGGTCATCATCGCGGACGCGCTGCTCGACGCCGGCGCGACCGTCTGCGCGTACGACCCAGAGGCGATGGACATGTCCCGCGACCACTACATCGGGGACAAGATCGACTACGCGGAGCGACCGATGGGAGCGCTCGATGGCGCGGACGGCCTCATCCTCGTCACGGAGTGGAACGAGTTCCGCAACCCGGACTTCGCCGCCGTGAAAGAGCGCATGCGCGAGCCCGTCCTATTCGACGGCCGCAACATATGGCGGCGCGACCTCCTCGAGAAGCTCGGCTTCACCTACTACGGCATCGGCTGCTAGCGACGAGAGCCAGCGCGCCAGCGTAAGACGAGTCCCGTCGCCCAGTCGCGCAAAGCAGCTGGCGCGAGGAGGCCAGCGTAGAGCTGCAGCCAGATGAGGTGCCCGACTGGGTAGCGGCGGCGCGCGAAGGGCGACTCCAGCGCGTGCGAGACGCAGCGTGCGACCTTGGAAGCCTCTGGCGCCGTGCGCACCGAGAACTCCGCGACCTGACGCATTCGCTCGATCCCGCTCTCGTAGAGCGCAAGCTGCTCCTCATTGGCCCGCTCCTCGAGGTCCGTTGCGGCCTGGTTGGACTTCTCCCAGATCGGCGTCTTGATCGGGCCGGGCTCGATGAGGGAGACCCGGATCCCCCAGGGCGCCAACTCCATCCGGAGCGCGTCGGAGTAGGCCTCTAGGGCGAACTTGGAGGAGCAGTAGGCGCCCATGAAGGGGTTCGAGATCCGGCCCGCGATCGAGCTCATGTTGATGATGCGTCCCCCGGCAGCCCGGAGGCTGGGCAGGAGGGCCTGTGTCACCGCCGCGTGGCTGAAGAGGTTGACCTCAAACTGTCTCTTGAGGTCCTCCAGGGGGAGCGCCTCGAGCGGGCACGCGACGACGATGCCGGCGTTGTTGATGAGCCCGTCGAGGGAGAGACCCTCAGCCTCGAACCGCTCAGCGACCGCGCGGATGTCGTCCGCGGCTGTGACGTCTAGCTGCACAGGCTCGAGCTCTCCCGCGCCCTTGAGCTCGGCTGCGTCCTCGCGGATGGAGTCCGCGTCCTCCTCTCGCCGGACCCCTGCGAACACGCGATGACCTCGCGCAGCCAACCGTCGGACGGTCGCACGCCCGATCCCAGTGGAGGCGCCGCTGACCAAGACGGTCTTCTTCTCGCGGGCGACCAAGGCGTCCCTCCTTGGGAAAAACCAGGCGGCCCAACCCAGAAGTGCGAGCTGGGCCACCGGTTGATGTTGTGTTTGTTCTGCGCGCGCATCAGAGGTCGTCACCGACATTGGCGACGAAAGAACCTGATGACGCGAGCGCTGAACAACCTCCTCATACACTTTCGTGCGCGCACAACTCGAAAGAAAAATGGACACGAAGTTTTCAATTCGCAGAGCCAACTCGCGCACACGAGAGTCCGCTGGCATCCGTTTCGGCTCTACGTCACGCAGCCTCACCGGCGTCAGCGCGAACTGAGCGAGCGACGGAGCGAGCGCGCGAGCTGCGAGCTGCGCAAGCGCTTTCGCATGTCACGACCGCTCGCTGTCTCCTCAAGAGCGACGACGCTCAACACCTCACGGCAGCGATGCAAGACGCCCGCGGCGCCTTCGACGTCACCTCGGCTCAAGAGCTCACGTCCCCAGCGCTCGAAGGCGTCGAAGCGAACGCGCGGCGTGACGCCGAGCTCTGCGACCTCTCGCCACGCTCGGGTCGCCGCCTCTCCATCCGCGCACCGCGCGAGCGCGACGCCGCGCAAGACGGCGGCCTCCTCTCGCGTCGGTGACGGGGCCTCCCCCCACTCCGCTGCAGCCAGCCAGCGCGCACCTTCAGCGCAGCGCCCGAGCCTGATCATGCATGCGCCAGCCGAGAGGCGAGCGCGCTGACTCCACGACGAACCCGACAGCTCGGCGCCGCTCATGAGCTCTGTGAGCCCGGGCTCCTCAAGGTCTGCAGCCAGGAGGAGCTCACCCGCGCGGAGCCCGCAGAGCGCGCGGAGGTCGAGGTCTCCAGGACCCCTCAAGCCCGCCCTGAAGGCGCGGACGGCGGCCAACCGAGCCGCCTCCCGCCGGTGCGGAGCGGCTCCGCGCATCTCGGCTTTCAGCCCCCTCCCTTCCTCAAGCGCCGTGGACTGCGAGGGAGGGGCGCACAGGCAAGTGAGCGCGCACGCGAGTTGCGCCCACGCGGTCACCGCCCCCGCCCCCCGAGCGCCTGGATGACCCTCTGGCGGAGCTTCTGGCGGATCCGATAGAGCCGGCTCTTCACCAGCCCCCTGCGAACGCCGAAGGCCTCGCTGATGGCTGAAGGGCTCATCTGCTCAGAGTACGCGGCCTGGATCATGCGGCGCTCGTGCTCTGGCAGCGCGCGGATCGCGCCCTCCAAGAGCGCAGACAAGCGCCCCGACCCGACCTCGATGTCACACACCCAGCGGACCTCCTCGACGAGCTGAATCTCCGGGTCCTCCTCTCGGCCCTCCGACGTGTCGAGCTCCGATTGATCCAAGAGAGACATCCCTCGGCGAGCCTCACGGCTCATGTGACTCTTCAAGACGTTCCAAGCGATGCGGTCGATCCATGAGTCCATGCGCTCAGGCTCACGCAGCCCTCCCCTGTAGCGCGCGGCGCGGATCATCGTCTCCTGGACGACGTCATCCACGACGCTCTTGTCTCGGCTCCAGCTCGAGACCTTCTTCTCGAGCCTGAGCCTCCGCTCTGCGAGTCCGTCCCAGTTCGTGTCTTGCTCCCTCACGCTGACCTCCTCTGTTCGCGCGCTGTCCGTGTCCAAACGAACAGACCACACAGAGGGAGCGGGGTCGTCACCGCGCGCGGATGTGGAGAACTCAGCTCCAGAACACCGCAGGCCTGAGCGGTGAGCCCGCGCGCCTCGGAGCGCGACGCTCCCGAGCGCGCGCGTCGGCGAAGTCACTCGCTCTTCTCCACACGCGAGAGGGGCGCCCGCGACCGATCGCAGCGCGCCCCGCTCATGGGGCCAGCCTCAAGGGGCGGCCCGTGTTCCCCACTCAGCGTCTCTTCGCGAATCCGCGGGCCTCTTGCGCCCACTTCGATCCGGGGAACTGCCGGATGACGGCGCCGAAGAGCTTGTTCGCGTTCTCCGTCGCCTCCTCGGTCTCCATCATGGTGTAGATGCGACCCGCGTAGACCATCGCGCGACCGACGTAGTTGCTCTCACCCTTGAAGAGCACGACGACCCGCATATAGGCCTTGAGGGCGTCTCGGAGGGAGGCCTTGCTCGCCTCAGAGGTGGGGTTCTTCGCGCCCGCCTGGAAGTGGCAGTCACCCAGGCCCGACCACGCGATCGCGAGGGTGCGTTGGTCTGACTTGGGGTCCTTGGCGACGCGCTCAAAGACTGTCTGTGCGGCCTCGTAATCCTTCTCCTCAAGGAGCGTCTCCGCGCCGATAGCCTGCGCGCGGTTGCGCACGCTCGCGAACTTGGACCCGGCCTGGTTGGCGACCCGCTTCAGCTCGTCGCGGCGCTTGTCGGCGCTCAGCTTGTCGTCGTACATGATCGTCGCGATCTTCGCGTCGAAGTCCCAGCGCTCGGAGATGCCCTTCTCAGCGACGAGCTGTGTGATCCCCTCGAGCGTCTTCTTCGCGGCGCCCCCCTCCCCACTCGAGAACTGAACCTCCGCCTTCAAGAGCAGCGCGGCGGGGATGTAGCGGGAGTCCGCGAACTTCGAGATCAGCTTGTTCGTCGCCGCGAGGGTCTCTTGAACCTTCCCCATGGAGGCGTTCAGCTCCGCGAGACGCCAGGCCGCGTAGGCAGGCGCCCAAGCGGGGCGCACTCGGCTCCCGCTCTCGAGCTTGTTGAGCGCGCCGTCTAGGTACACGCTGAGATCGCTGACTGCGTCGAAGAGCTGGTCATCCGCGACCGCGGTCTCTGCGCGGTCAACGAGGGTCGGCAGCGTGTTGAACTCGATGCGCAGGACCTCGCTCGAGGGCATGGTCGTCTTGTTGCCGCCGTCGCGTCGGTAGGTGACCTCTAAGAGGGTCTCCTCGAGGACGGTGCAGTCTTCGATCGCGCGCCCCTCGGTCGTGTGGATGGTGTCAGCGCTCGCGAGCGCTGTGAGGAGTGCGGGGACCAGGGGGGTCAAGCTGAGGGAGCGATACGACATGTCTGATATGGCTAGGGGCCCACAGGGGGCCGATGGTGTCCGGAATACCGCGCCAGAGGCCGCAGGTAACGCCTCAGGGAGGCGCAGATCCGAGCAAGTGGCCGAGCAGGATAGGTGCGTCCTGCGATCGCTGTCAACGCAGAGGGGGCGCGTGCACCAGCATCGCCGCTCGGAGGCGCTCGGCGACCTCAGGAGAGGCGAAGCGCGCGACGAGCGCCAAGGCGAACTCAATCGACGTCCCAGGCCCCTGGCTCGTGATCACTGCGCCCGATTCGATCACCCGCGGGTCCCCCACGACCTCACCGTCAGCGGCGCCGAGCTCCTCCCTCACCGCGGGGTGGCTCGTGACCTCTCTCCCCGTGATCACACCAGCCGCCGCCAAGACCAAGGGCGCGGCGCACACAGCCGCGGTGACCTTCCCAGCGAGAGCGAGCTCCTTCACGAGGCCAAGGACGCGCTCGTCCGCCATGAGCGCCCGCGTCCCGGGCATCCCACCTGGCAGGACGATCGCGTCGAAGCTGTCGAGCTCAAGCTCATCGAGCCACGCGTCTGGCTCGACACGGATCTCGTGCGCGCCCTCGACAGCGCCGGGCGTGAGGCTCGCTGTGACGACCTCGAGCTCAGCGCGGCGCAGGACATCGATGATCGCGACCGCCTCGATCTCTTCAAAGCCCGGAGCGAGGGGGACAAGAATCTTCACGCTCATGGGGCGAGTATAGCCGCCCGGCGTAGGATGCCTCGATGACCTCCAAAGAAGAGCGGGAGCTGAAGCCCGCCCTCGTAAGCGCGTGCTTGCTTGGGAAGGAGTGTCGCTATGACGGCGCGCACAACCGCGACGCAGCTCTAAACCGCACGATGGCGGAGCGCGGGGAGCGCGCTGTGCCCTTCTGCCCCGAAGAGCACGGCGGATTGGGGACGCCGCGGCCGCCCGCTTGGATCGAGTCGCGGGACGCAGCGGCTGTCCTCGCAGGTGAAGCGCGAGTCGTGACCGAGAGAGGCCTGGACGTGACCGCCGAGTTCCTCGCGGGGGCGCGCGGCGCGCTCGAAGCCTGCCGCGCAGCTGGAGCAGAGCGCGCCTACCTCAAGGAGCGCTCCCCCTCCTGCGGCGCGCGCTCCACCCACGTCGACGGCGCGCTCACAGACGGGCCCGGCGTAACGACCGCGCTGCTTGAGAGCGCTGGGATCGAGGTCGAGGGCGTCGAGGGTCGACGCGGCTAGCTCACTCCTTGGGCTCAGCGACCACGACGACGTGGAAGCCGAGGAGGGAGAGGCCTGGGATCGCGCAGATCACGCGGTCGACGGCGAGGAAGAGCCGCGTCAGGAGGGCGCTCCCTGGGATGAACCTGAGCACGCCCAGGTGATCCGGGAAGCCAGCGAAGACGTAGGCGAGCACCCCGTAGCGCTTGACCTTCGTGACGCGGAAGCCGGCTCGTTCGCAGAGGCTGACGATCCCCTTCTTTGTGAAGCCCTGGTCGCCCACGTCGAAGTGCTCGCTCTTTCGATAGAGGACCCA
>JAKVCE010000109.1 GCA_022447405.1 Planctomycetota bacterium
TGAACCCATGGCTAGCAAGATGAAGCGCCGCTCAAGGGCGCGGGAGCTCGCGCTCCAGACCCTCTACCAAGTCGACCTCACCAAAGAGGCCGACCGCGCCAACATTGACGCGTTCCTCGACGAGCAAGAGGCAGAGGAAGAGCCGCGCGAGTTCGCCCGCGCGCTCGTACATGGCACCCTCGAACACCAAGAGGAGATCGACGAGAAGATCGCGGAGGTCACGCAGAACTGGGCGATCTCACGGATGGCTGTCATCGACAGGAACGTCCTGCGCCTCGCCGCCCACGAGCTCCTCCACCGCGAAGACATCCCCCCCAAGGTCTCCGTGAACGAGGCCATCGAGATCGGTAAGCGCTTCTCCACGACGAATTCGGGCGCGTTCATCAACGGGATCCTCGACAAGATCATGAACCAGCCCCGAGACCGGGACGCAGAGGAGCAACCTGACGAGGCAGGAGCACAAGAGGAGGAGGGCTCCTGACTATGGGAGTCTTCGCGCGCCTCACCGCTCGGCTCGGACGCACCCGAGAGGCGATCGGGGACGGGATCTCCGGCCTGTTCCGAGGTGGCCGCGAGATCGACGCCGCGCTCTTTAACGAGCTCGAGGAGCTGCTCTGGACCTCAGACCTTGGACCGATCGCTGGAGAGCTCTGCGAAGAGCTCAAGCGGCTACACCGCCGCGGCGAGCTCAAGGGTGAGGATGACGTCCGCACGCACCTCCGAAGCCAGCTCGCAGAGCGCCTCGATGAGACCGCAGAGGACCCCGCCCAGCCTGACGCTGGCCCCCTCGTCGTCCTCATCGTGGGAGTGAACGGCTCTGGCAAGACGACCTCCATCGCGAAGCTCGGCCACCGCTTCACGGAGCAAGGCAAGCGCGTCTTGCTCGGAGCCGCAGACACCTTCCGCGCCGCAGCAGCGGACCAGCTCGAGGTCTGGGCAGAGCGCAACGGCGCGGACATCGTCCGCAGCCACAAGGACGGCGCGGACCCCGCCTCCGTAGCCTTCGACGCCGCCAAGCGCGGGCTCGAGGACGGGACTGACATCGTCCTCGTCGACACGGCTGGCAGGCTGCACACCCAGCGCAACCTCCTCGACGAGCTGGAGAAGGTGCGACGCGTCCTCGGCAAGGCTGTGGAGGGCGCGCCCCACGAGACCTGGCTCGTGCTCGACGCGACGAATGGACAGAACGCTGTTCAGCAGGCCAAGGAGTTCACCAGCGCGGTCGAGGTCTCCGGCCTCGTCCTCGCCAAGCTCGACGGGACGGCGCGCGGCGGCGCGGTGTTCGGGATCCGAGACGCTCTCGGGCTCCCCGTCCGCTATGTAGGGACCGGCGAGTCCCTCGATGACCTTGACCTCTTTGACCCAGGCGCCTTCATCGACGCGATCGTCCCTGGTGCCAGCGGGGAGGGAGCGCAGGCTTGAGCTCGCAAGCGAGAGCTCGGTACGAAGAGGGCCTCGTCGCGGTCCTCCTCCTCCTCGGCCCGCTCTTGCTCGCGCTCCCTGGCGGCCTCGGCCTCCTGCACCAGGCCTTCACCGCCGTCGAGCTCACCGCTGCCGGCCTCACCCTGCTCGCGACGATCCCTGTCGCCTGCCTCGTCGCCCTGCGGCCCAACAAGCGCGCTGTCTTCGGCACTTACCTTGTGATCGGCCTCTGGCTGGTGTTCGAGCTGTCAGCGATGACGCGAGAGACGCACGACACCCTCGAGCGTGACCGCGCCCTCTCCACCCTCCTCACCGGGGTCGTCCTCTGCGCAGCCGCTGGCAGCCTCAGAGAGGTCGGGCGGGCGACCTTCGGCAGGCTCCTCTGCCTCTTGAGCTTGCTCCTCCTCCTGCCGCCCCTCGCAGAGGCCGCGATCGGCGCCGCGCGCCTCTTCGTAGAGGGGGCGGACCCTGTGGACGCAGTCGGGACCCTCTCTGGCATCTTGGGGAACGCGGGAGAGCTCTCCAACGCGGCGCTCCCAGGCGCCCTCTTCGGCGTCCTCCTCGCGACCCGCAGCGCCGGGACCTGGCGAGCGCTGGGCGCGCTCGCTGCGGGGAGCCTGCTCCTCCACGCTGCCTTTGCCCCTGCGCTCACCACCTTGGGCGCAGCCTTCCTCGTGGGACTCCTTGGCGCGACCGTTAGCCGGATGCAGAGCCTCCCTGGGGCGCGCACCCGTGGCATGCTCCTCTTCGCGACGCTCGCTGTCGCCCTCGGCGCGGGTCGCTTCGCCCTGCGCGCGCTCCCCAGCGGACCTGCGGAGGCTGCACCCCTAAACACCCCCGCGGCGCAGGTGGAGCCTAGCTCTGACCTCGGCGGCCTAGAGGTGCGCGCGCTCATCGCCCGCGCCAGCCTCGAGGCCATCCAAGACGCGCCGCTCTTGGGCCACGGCCCCGGCCAGTTCGTCGCCGCCTTCCCCCCCTACCGCGACCAGCGAGAGATCGAGCTCTCCTCCCACGACAGGAGCGTCGCCGCGGAGACCGAGGTCGAGCACGCTCACTCCGACCTCTTGCTGGCAGCGGTCGAGGCTGGCTGGCTCGGCGGAGCGGCCCTCCTCCTCGTCTTCCTGCACGCCCTCCGCTCGATCCAGAGAGCGCTCTCCCGCGGGGATGACACCGAGGCCGGGCTCGCGCTCGGGCTCGCTGGGCTCATCGTGGCCTCCTTCTTCCACGCCCCCTTCCTCCACCACCCCGCGACGAGCGCTGTCGGCTTCGCGCTCATCGGCGCCACCTCGGGGACCATCAACGGAGCCGGACTACGCGGCAAGCGCTGGTTCGGCGTAGCCCTAGCAGTCGTCCTCTGCTCGCACGCTCCTCGAGCCCTCGCCATCAAGAGACACGGTGACGCCCTCGGCGAGCTACGAGCTGTGGAGCAGGACGCGCGGGCTCAGCTTGAGGTCGTAGACCGCATGCTCACCCTCTGCCCTGACTCTGTCATCGCCCTCTCGCGCCGCGCGCGGCTGCTCCCCTACCTCGGCGCGACGAGCGAAGAACAAGTCGGAGCCTGGGAAGAGGTCCTGAGGCTGCGCCCCCATCGCGTCGAGGCGCACATGCAGTCCGCAGTCGTCCTCGCCAAGAGCGGCGCGCTCGAGGGCGCGCGACACCGCTTCAGCCTCGCGCTCGACCTCGACCGGAGCCACCCCTCGCTGCTCAGGAACCTCGCGCGCGTAGAGCTCTTCAGCGCGCGCACCCTCGCTGGCACGGACCTCTTGGACGAGCTGGAGGAGCTCGGCCACGCCGACAAGCTCTGGCGCCTCGGCCTCGCGACAGATTTGCTCTTGGAGGGCATGCACCAAGAGGCCGTCGCTGTCTTAGAGCGGATCCAGCTCCGCTTCCGCGACCTCAGCGCGGAGAAGTGCTACGAGCTCGCGAAGGAGTACCGCCGCAACAGCGGAGACCCGCGCCAGGCCAGGGTCGCCGATGCCTTCGAGTGCACCGCCCACCGGCTGTGGGCGAGGCGCCACGCCGAGGGCGGGGATTGGGACTCCGCGCGCCGCAGCTTCCGACAGGCCCTGCGCTTTGCGCGGCGCGATGACCTCTCGCTGCCCTCGCGCTTTGAGCTCGAGTTCGCCGCCATCCTGTGGCGCTCCAAGATGCCGATCGACGCGAAGGAGGCCTTCCAGCGCGCAGGCAACGACGCGGTCGCGTGGCGCGCGCTGCCGAAATGGGCAGGAGAGGCGCTCTTGGACCTGCAGAGGAGTGATGCAGGTGGCTGAGCTCATGAGGACCCCCTGGGTCGTCCTCCTCGCCGCCGCCTGCTCCGCGGGACAGGACATTGACGAGGCACCTGCAGGCCCGCAGCCCGAGGGGATGGTCTGGATCCCTGGACAGAGCTTCATGATGGGCGCCGAGGGTCCGCTCGCCCTCGAGGACGAGACCCCCGTACATGAGATCCGCGTGTCCAGCTTTTGGATCGATGCGCACGAGGTCACGAATGAGGAGTTTTCACGTTTCGTCGAAGAGACCGGATATGTCACGACCGCGGAGCGCGTCCCGACTCCAGAGGAGCTCGCAGCACAGCTGCCACCTGGGACAGAGCTCCCGCCTACCTCCGAGCTGAGGGCGTGCTCCCTCGTGTTCAACCCGCCGCAATCTGGGCAGCGCGTCCGCGGCTTCCTCGACTGGTGGAGTGTCTCTGAGGGCGCGAGCTGGCGTCACCCGGAGGGCCCCGACTCCAACCTCGAGGGGCGCTGGGAGCACCCCGTTGTCCATGTGAGCCATGACGACGCGGCGGCCTACTGCGCCTGGGCTGGCGGTCGCCTCCCCACCGAGGCGGAGTGGGAGCTCGCAGCGCGCGGCGGCTTAGAGGGAAAGGTCTACGTCTGGGGCGACGAGAAGCCCGCCGAAGGCACCTGGCTCGCGAACACCTGGCAAGGCATCTTCCCCTACCGCGACGACGGGCACGACGGGCACCGGGGCACGGCCCCGGTGGGCTCATATCAACCGAACGCCTACGGCGTCTACGACATGTCTGGGAACGTCTGGGAGTGGGTCGCCGACTGGTACCGGCCCGACGCCTACGCGCTGCGCGCCGACGACCCTGCGCTATGCACAGATCCGACGGGGCCTCAGGCGCCCTATGACCCGACCGAGCCTTACGCGAAGAAGCGCGTCACCCGCGGGGGCTCCTTCCTCTGCAACGACTCCTACTGCATCGGCTACCGCCCGAGCGCGCGCATGCGCACGAGCGCGGACACGAGCTTGGGGCACACCGGGTTCCGCTGCGCCCGCGACGCCTGAGCGATCAGGGGCAGAACTCGACCTGAACGGCGTCGCTCAGGTTGAAGTTGCCACCACCCGCGTTGGGGTCCCTGTACCAAGCCTGGAAGTTCCAGGTCGAGCCAGCGACGATCACCCCGGCGGAGGGGGTTTGAGTGTTGTCGACCGGGTGCGTGATCGTGTTGCCACCGCCGAAGACGACTGGCAGGCGCTTCACAGCCCCACCGACGCATCGGAAGCCATTCCCGAAGGGCACCTCGATCTGGTTCGGACCGTAGAAGAAGATCGCGGGCTGGTTCGGGACAGGGCCAGCGCTCAGGACGAGGTCGTTGGCCGCGACGCTCGTCGAGCCTGAGACCGAGATGTTTGCGCCCGCACCCACCGAGTTCGCTGCGGCCGTGCAGTAGACCTCCGTGGAGCAGCCTGTCGAGACACCGTCCGCCGTGACGTCGACCGCGACATCTAAGGCGATGGCGAAGTCACCGAAGGAGCCGGTGTAGAGGCAGTTGGCGACGCTCCCGGGGGGAAGGATCGTCGGCAAGGGCAGGGGGAAGGGTCCGAAGTTGCCGGGGTCAGGGTTGCTGACGGTCTCATCGACGCTCTGGTCCGCGGAGAGGGTCGCGATCGCTGAGTCAGGCCCGATGTCCAGGGTCCCTGCGAGGACGTAAGCGAAGGGGATGGGCCCGATCGGGAAGAGGTTCCCGAAGAGGTCGATGTCTCCGTTGAAGTCCGCGGGCACGGTCACGGTGAAGGTGTATCGGTCCGCGACGGTCGGATCCGGGGTGAGGGAGCCGAGGGTGCTCGGCCCGGACTGGACGAAGTTCGCGTTCGTGAGAGAGACGCTCCCGAGGGGGATGGGGAGCTCGATCCCGCCGACGTAGAGGGAGTCCGGGCTGAAGGATCGGAAGGTCTCGAAGAGCAAGGTCAGCGTCAGGTCCACCGAGGTCCCAGCTGTGCCGAAGGGGGCGAGCTGGAGGTCGTTGACCTCGATCCCTAGGCCCGCCGTGTCGACCTCGAGGTGGAACGAGCCCTCAGGAACCCCGACGGTCGAGATAGCGACCTGGACGTCGAAGTCGCAGAGGACGGGCATGTTCCCTGAGCCTCCGAAGAAGCCAGGGCGCGTCTGGGTGCCGCCTGGGTTGGTCGAGGCGTCGTAATCACCGATCAGCGTCCCTGTCACGCCAGCGGCGGTGCTCCCGCTCAGGTCGACTGAGCTCGTCTGGGACTGGATCGTGAAGTCGTAGCCCTGAGGAGCGAGGAGGGCTGAGGAGAGGATAAGGCTGTGGATCATGGTGAGGTCGCCAAGCTGTCTCTTGAGAGACGATTGAGAGGTGATTCTTGTGAACATTGAAGGATAACCGACGTCAGAATCATGGGTAGTGGAACTAGGGTCTTACCCTCTCTCTACCCTTAACAAGCACCCCTCCATCCCCATCCGAAGACATGCTGAAAGCAGAAACCGTTGGCCAGAGAATCCTCATCATCGAAGACGAGGAGAGCATCGCGCTCGGCGTCCGTGACGCCCTACAGCACCACGGCCACCAGGTCGACGTCTGCATGGATGGAGAGGCCGGCCTCGAGCGCGCGCGCGCCGACCGCTATGACCTCCTGGTCCTGGACCTCATGCTGCCCGGGATCTCTGGCTTCGAGCTCATCGAGACCCTGCGGAGGGAGGGCTCACGCCTGCGCATCGTGATCCTCTCCGCGAAGTCAGAGGAGTCGGACATCTTGCGGGGGCTCGAGCTCGGCGCCGACGACTACGTCTGCAAGCCCTTCTCCCCGCTTGAGCTGCTCGCTCGTATCGAGGCTCAGTTCCGGCGCTTCGAGATGGACACCGCGCCGCCGCCGGAGCTCCAGCTCGGGCCTGGGCTCTCAGTGGACCTGCAACGGCTCGAGGTCCACCGCCAAGACGAGGTCATCCCCCTGACCCCCCGAGAGGGAGACATCCTCCGCTACCTCGTCCAACACCGGGGCAAGATCGTCACTAGAGATGACCTCCTCGTCGACGTTTGGAACTACGTGAACGGAAAGGTCGAGACGCGCACCGTCGACATCCACATCGTCGGGCTGCGCAGAAAGATCGAGCCTGAGCCCGCGCACCCTGTGCTGATCCAGACGGTTCGGGGCAAGGGCTACCGCTGGCACGATGCGCTCTAGAGGGGGCTCCCGCCCATGGTGATCGGTGACGGAGCTGGGAGGGCGCGAGGCGGCGGCCTCTGGTACACGACGCTGCTCTTCGTCCTGCTGCTCGTCCTGCCCGCGACCTACCTCGGCTACGTACAGTGGCGCACGATGAAGAGCGACCGCGACGAGGCGATCGCGGCCTTACCCATAGAGATTGCTGACAGCTCAAACCGGCTCGTGCTCGCGATCAGAGAGCGGTATCAGGAGCTCTTGCACACCGAGGAAGAGAGGCCGTTCTGGCACTTTCGAGACGAGTACCGCCCCATCTCCTCGCTCGGCAAAGACCTCGCCCTGATCCCCTCTCCCCTCGTGAACGCT
>JAKVCE010000011.1 GCA_022447405.1 Planctomycetota bacterium
GGCTACCACGGCGTCTGGTACCAGTCCCTGCACTTCAACATGAGCGACCCGGCCTGGTGCGTCGCCGCAGGGCACGTCCACGTGGGCGGCGGCAGCAGCCTCTTCCGCGCCAAGAAGGTCTCGAAGCAGGTCCTCCGCGCGGTCATCCGTCATGTGGATGACGTCCTCGGCGTCTCCGGCGGACCCACCGAGTGGTTCTGCCCGACGCAGGGGACCTCTGAGACGACGGGCGCGGTGCTCACCTCGCGTGGCTCCTACTCGCTCTCCCAGAACGACCTCGAGCTCTACACGCTCTTCATCCCCTCAGGTGAGTTCGGCATCGCCTTCTGCGGCGCGAGCCAGACCCAGGGGAACCCCTTCGGCGACGGCCAGCTCTGCGTCCAGGGCCCGCACTACCGCTTCGGCCCGCCGGTCATATCGAGCGCCGAGAACGAGCTCCTCTTCCCCCTCGACTCGACGCAGCAAGCCCACGGCTTCAGCCAGATCACCCCTGGCTCCACCTGGAACTTCCAGCTCTGGTTCCGTGACAACGCCTCCACCGGCGCCGGTCACAACCTCTCGAGCGCGCTGGGCATCACCTTCGCGCCCTAGCGCCTCGCGCTACCACTGGTCGGAGCGCCAGATGTCCCAGGCGGCCTCGACGTAGTCGCCGCGCGGGCGGCACTCGGCGCCGACGAAGTCGGTGTAGCCGAGGGCGATCGCCTCTTTGAAGACGCGGTTGTAGTGGATCTCGCCGGTGCCGGGCTGGTTGCGGCCGGGATGGTCTGCGAACTGCAGGTAGCCGATCTGGTCGATGCCGTCCTTCATGCGGCCGCAGAGGTCGCCCTCTTCGATCTGCATGTGGTAGAGGTCCCAGTTGATCTTGCACATGGGGCTGTCGACCTCGCGGCAGATGCGCGTCGCGTCGACGGAGCCATAGAGGCAGTGGCCGGGGTGATCGCGGCGGCCGTTCATCGGCTCCAGGATCATCATCACGTTGTGGTCTTCGCAGATGGGGGCGGCGAGCTTCAAGCCGTCGGTCACGGCCTTCAGCATCTCGTCCTGGCTCATGTCCTTCTGGTTGTTGCCCGCGACGATCGTCATCTTGCGCGCGCCGATCTTCTTGGCGGCTTCGCAGGAGGCCTTCACCTCTTCGACGAACTTCGCGTGGTTCTTCGGGTTGTTGAGCCCAGGCGCGAAGCCCCATCCCGTGAACTGCGCGATCTCGATCCCGGTCTCAGCGACGATCTCGGCGACGTGGTCGAGGTCCTTGTTGCGCCAGGGCCAGAACTCAACGGCGGGGAAGCCGAGCTCGTGCGCCCGCTCGATGCGGTCGTAGAAGCCCATGCCCATGCCCCACATCTCGACGTTCAGCGCGAACTTCGTGTGAGGGGTGTTCCCCGGCTTGCCGGTGGCGCGGGCCTCGGCTTCGTCTTGAGAGATCGCGGCGTTCGCTGCAGCGGCGGTGCCGGCGATGGCGGCGGAGGAGGCGAGGATGTCGCGGCGTGAGAGGCTCATGGTGGGAGTGGGTTGGGATCAGAGGGTGGAGAGGTATTCGATCAGGTCTCGCATCTCGGAGCGAGTGAGGAAGCCTGTGAGGCCTTCGGGCATGGAGGAGAGCGCGCGCTTGCGCTCTTGGATCTCGCCGGGCTTGACGTCGTAGACCTCGCCCTCGGCGTCGATGAGGACGAGGTTCTCGGCGTCCTCGGAGAGGATGCGGCCGGAGAGCACCTCGTCGTCCGTGAGGAGCAAGGTCCAGGACTCGAAGTCCTCGGCGACGTCTCGGTTGGGATCGACGATGGAGGTCAGGATCTCGCGGCGCGTCATGCGCTCGGAGAGGCCGGAGAGGTTCGGGCCCACGGCGGGCTCGTCGGTCGCCTCGGCGCGATGGCAGCGCAGACAAGAGAGCTCGGCCTTGGAGAGGAAGAGCGCCTCGCCGCGGAGGGCGTCGCCGCCCTCCATCGACTCGACCCAGCGGGCGAGCGCGGCGTCGGTCTCTTGCGCCTTGCGGGCGTCGAGGGCTGCGTGCAGCGGGGCGGAGTCCTTCGACTCAGCGGCCTGGATGAGCTCGAGGGAGACCTCGGCGGCGACCTCGCCGCGCGTGAGCTTCTCGACCTCGGTCGTGAGGAGCGCGGCGGCCTTCGGGTCCGCGAGCGCACCCAAGACGGTGTAGGCGGCGCGGCGCTCAGGGGCGCTGCCCGACTGGAGCGCGCTCTCGGCGCGCGCGAGGGCCTGGGCGGGGTCGAGCTTGCGGAGCTGACCGAGGCTCGCGCCGCGGAGGTCTCCGTCGCTGGACTGCAGGCCGACCTCGAGGGCGGCCTGCCACTCTTCGGCGCCGACCGTGTGGAGGGCGGCGAGGGCGCGGCCGCGGAGCGCGCCGCTCTTGGCGCCGTCACTCACGACGGCCGCTAGGGCGGGACCAGAGGCTGTGTGCTTTGCGGTCTTCGCGAGCTCGATGAACGCGGTCGCGATCTTGTCCGAGGCTCGGAGGATCCCGCGCTCGACGAGGAGCGCGCAGGCGGCGTCTAAGGGCTCGGCGTCGCGCTCGGCCACGGGCCAGTACGCGCCGTGGACGCGGTCCGCGACGGGAGCGTCGCTCCAGTCAGCGAGGAGCTCGAGCGCCTCGACCCGGAACTTCTCGCGGTGGCTGCCTTCGGAGGCGAGGCGGGCGAGCTCGAGCGCCCGGTGCGCGCCGCCCACGCGGTGGTTGGCGGCCATGATCCTGCGGGCGCAGGCGGCGTTCGGGACGTCCTCGCGCGCGATCTGTGCGGCGAGGGAGGGGAGCGCCGCCTCGATCGGCACGTCGTAGACGGCGCGGCAGGCCTCGGTGAAGAGCATCGGGTCTTCTGAGTTCAAGAAGCGCGCGATCTCCACGGAGCCCTTGCGGCGGTAGCAGAGGAGGACAGCCATCCGGACATGGACGGACTCGTGGTCTGCGAGTCCGGCCAGGACCTCGTCGGTGGCGCAGCCCAAGAGACCCATGACGGCGCTGTGGCGGAGCACCGGGTCCGCGTCGCCGGTGTCGTCGATGAGCTTCACGAGGGGCTCGACGGAGGAGGGCTGGCCCATCTCTCCGAGGGCGATGGCGGCGAGGTGTCGGACGCGGAGGGTGTCGTTCTCGAGCTTCTCTTCGAGGGCGTAGGCGACGTCCGAGTGCTTGAGGTCGCCGAGGACGCGCGCCGCGTTGGCGCGGAGCTCCTCGTCCTCCTCATAGAGGAGCGAGGGGAGGAAGCCGACGGCGCCGGTCGGGCTCTTGCGCTCGAGCTGGCCGATGCCCCAGATCGCGTGCAGCCTGTCCATGCGCTCGCGCGACTGGCGCAAGACCTTCACGAAGCCGCGCATGCCCTCAGCGCCGAGGTCGACGAGGGCGAACTGCGCCTCCTGGCGCACGCGACGGTCGCGGTGGGCGAGGAGCTCCATCAGCTCGATGGTGCCTCTGCCCTCCATCCCTTCGCCGAGGAGCTGCTGCACCTCTTGGCGCAGGGGCTCGCCCTCGCCTGCGGTGGAGCTCGCGCGGTAGATGCGGCCCTTGCCGGACTTGTTCCAGCCGTGGACCCAGTCCGAGAAGTACATCGAGCCGTCCGGCCCGAAGTCGATGTCCGTCGTGAGCGTCCCCCAGAGGAACTTCTCTGGCTCGTTCATCGCGAAGCTCGCGCCCTGCGGGATGAGGTCGAAGGCCATCACGCCTGAGTGCGCGGCGTTGCCGCGGAACTCGCACAGGAAGAAGTGGCCGTCGTAGTCGGAGGTGAGGCCCGTGCCCGGGTAGTAGGTGAGGCCGGAGGGCCCGTTGATGAAGTTCGCGATCGGCGGGACGATGTAAGCCGCCTGGCCCTGGTGGTGGGGGTGCCAGAGCTTCTCGTCGTTCCAGGGTCCGCGCACCCAGGGAGACTCGAGGTACTGGTAGTGGAAGCGCCAGCCCGTGTCGCCGTGCTGGACGACGTAGACCCAGCGCGCGCGGTCGCCGCCGTCGGAGTTGTTGTCGCCCGTGAAGAGGTTGCCGTGGTCGTCGAAGACGAGCTCCTGCGGGTTGCGCAAGCCCGTGGCATAGAACTCGAGGTCGGAGCCGTCGGGCTCGCAGCGGAAGACCGCGCCGGTGTGGGGCAGGTAGAGGTGCTCACCCTCCTTGTTCGTCAGGTTCACGCCGCGGTCGCCGACCGAGAAGTAGAGCCTGCCGTCCGGGCCGAAGCGCAGGCCGTGGAGGTCATGACCGCGCAGGGCGATGTGGATGCCGTAGCCCGTGGAGAGGGCCTCGACCTCGTCGGCGACGTCATCACCGTCGTTGTCCCGGAGCTTCCAGAGGCTTGGGATGCATGTGAACCAGACGTCTTTGCCGCGCACCAAGACGCCAGCCGCGATCCCGTCGGCGGGCTCGTTGAACTGGTCCGCATACACGGTGGAGACGTCGGCCACGTGGTCGCCGTCTGTGTCGCGCAAGAGGCGGATGCGCTCGGGCTCGCCAGCGAAGATCTTGGAGTCCTCGCCCTCATAGTGCCGGTGCATCTCGACGCGCTCTTCCACCGTCGTGTTCTTGAGCTCGTAGTCCAGCCAGCCCATGTGCTCGCGCATGTCCGTGACCCCAGACTCGGAGCGGAAGGTCTCCACGCCGTAGACCGCGCCGTCATCGGCCACGTAGAGCGCGACGAGGTTCGCGACCATCGGCTCGGCGGCGTAGAGGGAGACCTCGAGGTCGGGGGCGGTCTGGATGCGCGCGATGGCCTCCTCTCCCTCTGTGGAGGCCTTGCGGATGATGAGGCGGGGGCCGTCGGACGGGGCCCCGCCGGACGGGTGTTGCGCGCTCGCGAGGAGCGCGCAGCCCAAGAGCGCGTGGGTGAACATCAGGTCCTTTCTCAGCCAGCGCGTCCGCCGCAGCGCACGAGGAGGTCGCGCGTGAGCTTGATGCCCTCATCCTCGCCGGGGTCGCCGCCCTCCCACTCGATCCCGACCCAGCCGCGGTAGTTCGCCTGCTGGACGATGCGCATCATGCGCTGGTAGTCGGTCTTCGTCTCGTTGCCGTCGGCGTCGAAAGCGTGGCTCTTGGCGCTCACGGCCTTCGCGTAGGGCATGAGCTCTTCGACGCCCTTGTAGCGGTCGTACCAGTTGCCGCCGCCGACGTGGAAGTTGCCGAAGTCGGGGAGCGTGCCGACGCGTGGGTTGTCAGCGAGCTTCATCACGCCAGCGAGCCACGCGCCGTCTGAGGAGGCGCCGCCGTGGTTCTCGACGATGACGCTGCAGTCGTACTGCTCGCCGAACTCGGCGATCTTGTTCAGGGAGTCCGCCGCTAGGCGCTGCACCTCATCCCGGGCGCCGTTGCCGCCCGCGTTGACGCGGATCGAGTGGCAGCCGAGGAAGGAGGCGGCGACGACCCAGCGGTAGTGGTTGTGTACGGCGCGCTTGCGGGCGGCGGCGTCGGGGTTCCCGAGCTGGCCCTCGCCGTCGACCATGATGAGCAGGCTCTCGACGCCGTGGTCGGCGGCGCGGGTCTTCATGTCGCTGAGGTAGTCGAAGTCGCAGGCCTTGTCCTTGAAGAAGGCGTTCACGTACTCGCAGGCGGCGAGGCCGAAGCGCTCGCGGGTGGCCTTGGCGAAGTCGAGGTTGTCGAGCTTGCCCGCGCGCAAGGTGCGGTGCAGCGACCACTGGGCGAGGGAGATGCGGAACCAGGGGTCCTCTTTCATCGGGAGGGCGGGGGTGAGGGCGAGGCCGGTGAGGCTGGTCGCGCCTGCGAGGACTTCGCGGCGGCTGGGGTTCTTCGACATGGGGTCTGGGGTGCGGATTTTCGGTGCAGAGAGGACCACTTTCAGGCCAGTCGCCCCACAGCGCAAGGGGGCGGGGCGATGAGCTGGGCTGCTTCGCCGGGGGCAGGACCCGGAACGCGCTATGATCTCTCCCTCGCACTCCCTTTGAATCCACACGAAGAGCCGACCGTGTCCGAATCCACACCTCCCATGCTGGGCGTCTGTTCCTGGTCCCTGCAGCCCCAATCACCCGAAGAGCTCGCCCAAAAAGTGGGCGAGATCGGCGTTGGGGCGGTGCAGCTGCACCTCAACCCCTTGCGGACAGGTGAGTGGAGCACGAAGGCGACCGTCGACGCCCTCGCAGCTGTCGGAGCGACGGTCGTGAGCGGGATGATGTGCATGGAGGCCGAGGACTACTCGACCTTGGAGAGCATCTGTGAGACCGGCGGGGTGCGACCGGACGAGCACTGGGACGCGAACCTGCGCGCCGCCCACGGCAACGCCGCCGTCGCGCGCGAGCTCGGGATCGACCTCGTGAGCCTGCACGCGGGCTTCCTCCCGCACGACCCGAGCGACCCGGAGCGGCCCAAGCTGATCGGGCGTCTGCGAGAGCTCGATGAGGCCTTCAAGGCAGCGGGCATCCGCCTCGCCTTCGAGACAGGACAAGAGGACGCGGCCACGCTCCTCGCCGTCTTGGAGGAGCTCGGCTCCGACAACATCGGCGTCAACTTCGACCCGGCGAACATGATCCTCTACGCCATGGGCGACCCGGTGGAGTCTTTCGAGCGCTTGGCGCCGCACGTGATGCAGGTGCACATCAAGGACGCGACGAAGACGCTCACGCCTGGGACCTGGGGCGCCGAGGTGCCGGTGGGCACCGGCGAGGTGGACTGGGACGGCTTCTTCGGAGTCATGAGCTCCAAGGGCTTGGACGTCGGGATGATGATCGAGCGCGAGGCCGGCGATGACCGTGTGGGGGACATCAAGGTCGCCCGCGCCCTCGTAGACGAGAAGACAGGAGCGCAAGCGTGAGCGACAAGCTAGGGATCGGCATCGTCGGGTTGGGCTTCATGGGCCAGACGCACCTCGGCGCGTACCAGCGCGCGGACGAGGCGGGCTTCGGCAACAAGCTCGTCGCGGTCTGTGACGCGGACCCCGAGCGGCGCGCGGGCAAGGCGCCCGCCGCGGGCAACTTCGACACCGACGCGGCGGAGGACCTCTTCGACCCGGCAGAGGTGAAGGGCTACGAGGACCCGGCGGAGCTCTTCAGCGACCCCGCGGTCGACGTCGTCAGCATCTGCACGCCCACCGACTCCCACGTCGACCTCGCGATCGCCGCCCTCGAGGCGGGCAAGCACGTCCTCGTGGAGAAGCCGGTCGCCGTCACAGCGGCAGAGGTCCGACGCCTAGCAGAGGTGGACGCGCGCACCGACGCGCTCTGCATGCCGGCCATGTGCATGCGCTTCTGGCCCGCCTGGGCGTGGCTCTGTGAGAGGGTGCGGGAGGGGACCTATGGCTCCGTGCGCTCCGCGGCCTTCCAGCGCCTCGGCACCCGACCGGGCTGGGGCGGAGGCTTCTATGAGGACGACTCGCGCACGGGCGGCGCGCTCGTGGACCTCCACATCCACGACGCCGACTTCGTCCGCTGGGTCTTCGGCGCGCCGGATGAGCTGCGCAGCACAGGGACCACCGCGCACCTCACGACGCTCTACCGCTACCTCGACGGGCCGAGCCACGTCGTCGCTGAGGGCGGCTGGGACCACACGCCTGGCTCGCCCTTCAAGATGCGCTACGTGGTCGTCTTCGATGGGGCGACGGCGGACTTCGACCTCGGGCGCGAGGACCAGCTGATGCTCGCCAAGGACGGAGAGTTCGAGGCGATCGGGGTGGATGACATCAACGGATACGACGGCGAGGTGCGGCACCTCCTCGGCGCGATCGCGAACGGGACCGCACTCGAGGCGACCGTCGCGGAGGCGGAGGGGCTCGCGGAGATGCTCGAGGCGGAGCGCGAGGCCTTGGGGGCGACTTGAGGCAGCTCACGACAGCGGCGGCGGTCGCGCTCCTCTGCGCGACGGCGCCCGCGATGCAGCGGGGCGACGACGCGGTCAGCAAGACCGCGCTCGTGCGCGAGGACATCGTGATCCCGCCTGCGCCGGTGCTGAGTCCAGAGGAGGCGCTCGCGACCTTCGAGCTGCCGCCGGGCTTCGAGGTCGAGCTCGCGGCGAGCGAGCCCCTCATCAACGACCCTGTCCAGGTCGTCTTCGATGACGTGGGCCGCATGTGGGTCGTGGAGTGGACGGCCTACATGCCAGACATCGACGCGACGAACGAGCTCGAGCCCATCTGCGAGATCGCGGTGCTCACGGACACCGACGGCGACGGCGTCATGGACGAGCGCACCGTCTTCCTCGACGGGCTCCAGCTGCCGCGCAGCGTCGCGCCGACGCGCGACGGCGCCCTCGTGATCCTGCCGCCGGACCTCTACTTCTGCCGCGACACGGACGGCGACGGCCGCGCCGATGAGCGCACCCTCATCGAGACTGTGGACCCGGGGCTCGCAGGGCACAAGAACCCCGAGCACGCGGTGAACGGGCTCCTGCGCACCCTCGACAACCGCTTCCACTGCGCGAACGGCGGCTACAGCTACGAGTGGACCGGCGAGGCCTTCGAGCGCGTCCGGCACACCGGCGGCGGCCAGTGGGGGATCGCGACCGATGACATGGGCCGCATCTTCTTCAACTCGAACTCCGACGCGCTGCGCTTTGACCAGTACAGCTCGGTCTACGCCGTGAGGAACCCGAACCTCCCGAGGCCGCCAGGGGTGAAGTCACGGGTCGTACAGGACCAGACCGTCTACTCGAGCCGCGTGAACCCAGGGATCAACCGCGGCTACCAGCCGCACATGCTCACAGAGGAGGGCAAGCTCGCCCGGACGACGGGGACCTGCGCGCCCTACATCCAGCGCGGCGACGGGCTCGGACCTGACGTGAAGGGCGACGCCTTCGTGTGCGAGCCCTGCGGGAACCTCGTCCTGCGCTATGACCTCGTCGAGGATGATCGTGGGGGGCTGCGCGGCGAGCCCGCGCGCAAGGAGTCCTCCTTCATGACCTCCACAGATGAGCGCTTCCGACCGGTGAACATCGCCGGCGGTCCGGACGGCTGCATCTACATTGTCGACCTCTACCGCGGCGTCCTGCAGCACAGGAACTACGTCACGAGCTTCCTGCGCCGTCAGGTCATAGAGCGCGAGCTCGAGACGCCCCTGGGCCTTGGCCGTATCTGGCGCGTGAAGCGCACGAACCAGGCGGGCGCGAGCGGGCCGAAGCTCAGCGAGGCGAGCTGGGACGAGCTCGCCCTCACCCTCAACCACCCCAACGGCTGGTGGCGCGACCGCGCCCAGCGCGTCTTCGTCGAAGAGGGCGCGGAGGACGAGGAGGCGGAGGCCGCGCTCCACGCGCACCTCGCCGCCGAACCCACTCCGATGGGCTGGGTGCACGGGCTCTGGGCGCTCGACGGTTTGAGCGCGACGACGGAGTCCGAGGTCTTGGCCGCCCTCGCTCACGAGGACGCGCGGGTCGTGGAGACCGGCGTGCGCACGGGTGAGTGGCACCTGAAACTCGGCTCGGAGAGCGTCGCCGAGGCGATGCTCTCGGTCGCAGAGGGGGAGAGCTACAAGCTGCGTCGTCAGGTGGGCCTCTCGCTCGGAGAGGGGCACTCGAAGGCGGCGGACGCGGCGCTCGTGGAGTTCCTCGCGCGCTACTCTGACGACGAGGACCTCCGGCGGATCACCTTCTCAGGCGTCGGCGGCAGGGAGCTCGAGCTCCTCAGCGCCTGGCTCAAGCGCGACGACGTCTTGGAGAAGACGGACGGGCGCTCGCGCGCGCTGAAGGACTTCGCCCGCGGCATCGCTCGCGAGGGGAAGATGGAGAATGTGGAGGGACTCGTCGCCCTCATCGCCGGTGGCTGCAAGGACAACTGGCAGAAGGGCGCGCTCTGTGACGGGGTGCAGTCTGCGCGCGACAAGGACAAGGACAAGAACCCGCTGCCGATGCTCGTCTCCAGGGAGCCGGCTGGGCTCATGGCGCTCGAGGCGGAGGGTGACTTCCTCTCGAAGAAGTTCGCTGGCCTCCAAGAGAGCCTCGTCTGGCCCGGCAAGCCGGGGGTCGAGATCGCCGAGGCGCGCGAGCTCACGGAGGAGGAGTCTGCGCTCTATGCGCACGGCGCGAACCTCTACATGGGGATCTGCGCTGGCTGCCACCAGCCGAGCGGCCGGGGCGAGGACGGGAAGGGCCCGCCGCTCAAGACCTCGCCCTACGTGCTCGGGGATGAGGGCTGGCTCGTGCGCGTCCTGATGCACGGGCTCGGCGGAGAGATCAAGGTGATGGGCAAGACCTGGAACCAAGAGATGCCGGCCTTGGCGGGATCAGACCGCGACATCGCCGCTGTGCTCACCTACATCCGCCGCGAGTGGGGCCACACGGCAGAGCCTGTGTCCGAGGAGACCGTCGCAGGTGTGCGCGCGGCGTCTGGCGACCGCCAGCACTCCTGGACGGTGGAGGAGCTGAAGGAGCTCCTCGAGGCGAAGGACTGAAGGGCGATCGAAGCCCTCGGGTCTATTCGCCGTCTATCACTTCACGCAGGTGCTTCCCTGCGTCGGCAGACTTCTCTAGCTGTCTAGCCAAGTGCCATGTCGTCCAAATGAAGCAGACGGTTATCAAACCCCACGCTGACTCTCCGATAGCCTTGACGGTAAGAGTGGCCCATGAGAGGTCGTCGGGTGAATCTCCAACTGCAACACCGATGATTACGGTGAGTAATTTAAACCCACCACCTAGAAGTAAGAGGATCAACGGGAACCATCGGACACGCTTGAGGATGACGAGATCATTCTTGGTCGGGTATTCAGCTTCCATGCGTGAAAATCTAGGGGGGGGGGCTGACCAAAACTAGAACTGTTTGGACACCAGCGTCGACTAGAGAATGATGGGCACATGACCGAGGCACAAACCGACACGAACGAGCTCACGCGGATCGAAGACGCGCGCTCCAAGGGGCCGCTCGCGACCCTCGCGCTCTACACCAAGCTCTCTGGCCCCGGCTGGCTGCAGAGCGCGATCACCCTCGGCGGCGGGTCGCTCGCGAGCGCGCTCTACCTCGGCGTGTTGACCGGCTACTCGATGCTCTGGCTGCAGCCGGTCGCGATGATCCTCGGCATCATCATGTTGAGCGCCATCGCCTACGTGACGCTCTCCACCGGCAAGCGCCCCTTCCAGGCGATCAACGAGCACGTGAACCCTGTCCTCGGCTGGGGCTGGATCCTCGCCGTGGCGATGGCGAACGTCGTCTGGAGCCTCCCGCAGTTCGCCCTCGGCACCGCCGCGCTGCAACAGAACCTCTTCCCCGAGGCGCTCGGCGGCGAGACCGGCAAGGTGATCTGCTGCGCCTTGATCCTCGGGATCGCGACCGCGGTGATCTGGCAGTACGACTCCGGCGCCAAGGGCGTGAAGATCTTCGAGGGCATCTTGAAGGCGATGGTCGGCGTGGTCGTCCTCTCCTTCTTCGGAGTGGTCATCACCTTGCTGACGAGCGAGGGCGGGCTGCCCACGGGAGAGATCCTCGGCGGCTTCGTCCCCGACCTCTCGCTGCTCTCGCAGCCCGCCGCGACCTTCTCCGATGTGCTCGCACGCACAGGAGAGGCGAGCGCCTTCTGGAGCGAGCGCATCGTCAGCCAGCAGCAGGACGTGATGATCGCCGCCGCCGCGACGGCTGTGGGGATCAACATGACCTTCCTCCTGCCCTACTCGATGCTCCGTAAGGGCTGGAGCAAGGGCCACCGCGGCCTCGGGATCTTCGACCTCGCGACCGGCCTCTTCATCCCCTTCCTCCTCGCGACCTCCTGCGTCGTGATCGCCTCCTCGAGCCAGTTCCACACGAGGTTTGATCAAGCCCTCGTCGACGACCCCGCAGCCGCCGCGGCCAACGGCGGCTACCTCTCTGCCCTCGACGCGCGGCTCAGCTCGGATGAGGGCACGGCGCTGCGCCTCGCAGGGGATGATTTCGACGCGCTCGACGCCGCCGGCAAAGAGGACGCCGTCAGCGCTGCCTTCGCCTACCTGACCACCGCCGACCGCGAGCTCGCCGCGACCCTGCAGAAGCGCGACGCCTTCGCCCTCGCCGACGCCCTCGAGCCGCTCACGGGCAGCGCCATCGCACAGACCGTGTTCGGCATCGGCGTCCTCGGCATGGCGATCTCCACCGTGATCATCCTCATGCTGATCTCGGGCTTCGCCTTCTGCGAGATGTTCGGCAAGGAGCCGCGCGGCAGGGCGCACCGCATGGGCGCGCTCGTCGCCGGGCTCGGCGTCCTAGGACCCTTCGTGTGGACGGGGCAGGCGAAGTTCTGGCTGGCTGTGCCGACGAGCGTGTTCGGGATGGTGCTCTTGCCCATCGCCTACTGGACCTTCTTCCTCATGATGAACAGCCGCTCCCTCATGGGCGCCGAGCGTCCGGAGGGTGGCGCGCGCCTGCGCTGGAACGTGCTCATGCTCCTCGCCGCTGGGATCGCGACCTACGCGAGCCTCTTCAGCGCCTGGAAGAAGGCGGGCTGGTACGGCCTCGGCGCCCTCGCAGCCTTCCTCGTCCT
The DNA here is from genome assembly GCA_022447405.1 of Planctomycetota bacterium. GTDB lineage: Bacteria > Planctomycetota > UBA1135 > UBA1135 > JAKVCE01. Next base: position 12,358 of record JAKVCE010000011.1, read on the forward strand.
GGCCCTCGTCGTGGGCATGGGGCGCAAGATGCGCGCCGCCTAGCTCCTGCGTCGCCGGAGCGCGCTGATGGACTCGGCCTCAGGCGACTCGCGGTAGTAGGGGTCGAGGGGGTAGCAGCCGCTCTTCTGTCCGTTCCTGGGAGCGGTTGTGCAGTCGCTGAAGGTGCGGCAGATGCGTCGGCGGTCGATAGGGCTGCCGTGCAGGATGTCGATGGGTAGCTCTGGATAAGAGAGCAGCATGCGCCCGAGGCCGATGAGGTCGACGCCGCCGGTGCGCAGCTCATGCTGCGCGACGTGCGGCAGCCACTCTTGCAGGTAGCTGTAGCCCGTGCCGACGAAGGCGAGGTCCGGGTAGGCCTCCTTGCAGGCGCGCGCGGCCTGGATGTGGGCGAAGACGCCTTCGAGAGGGTCGGCCGGCGGCTGGTAGCCGTCGCTCGGCGGGTAGGCGGCGGGGCGCTGCAGGTGCGGGTTGTAGTAGGGCGAGCCCAGGCTCAGGTTGATGAGCTTCACCTCGCGCTCAGCGAGCAGGCCGAGGAGCTGGAGCGGCTCGTCCATGCTCGTCTTGCGCGGGTCCTCAGGGTCGACGCCGAAGCCCCAGCGGTAGGGGACGTGCTCCTCCCAACCCGCGGGCTCGCCGAGCTCATCCTCGCCCGCGCTGAAGGGGTGGGTGTCCACGATGGAGACGCGCGCCACGACGCCGAGGCCGGGGCAGGCGGACCTCACCTCGTCGATGACCCGCAGGAGGAAGCGCGTGCGGTTCTCGAAGCTCCCGCCGTAGACGCCCTCGCGCGTGTGCGCGCCGAGGGTCTCGTGCAGGAGGTAGCCGTGGCAGCACTTCACGTCGACGAAGGCGTAGCCCGCCTCTTGGGCGAGACGCGCGGCCGCGACGAAGCGCTCTCCCAACGCGTCGAGCTCGGCGTCCGTCATCGGCTCGGGCTCCGCGCCGTACTTCGCCGCGAGCGGCGGGTGGCTGTGCGCGATCTTCGGCGCGAACTGACCGTGGGGTCTGGAGAAGCGCCCTGAGTGTGTGAGCTGCAGACCGATGACGAGCTCTCCCGGGTCCTCGCCGATCTCTGTGTGCCCAGCGCCCACCTCGGCCCGCAGCTGCACGAGGCCAGCCATGACCGCGGCGTCGTCGTTCAGGTAGAGCTGGTTCGGGTTGGCGCGGCCGTCCTCGCTGACGGCGAAGGCCTCGCCGCCCCAGATGAGCTTCGCGCCGCTTCGACCGAAGCGCCGCCAGCGACGCAGGGTGTCCGCCGTGGGGAGGCCGTCAGGGCTGGCGTCCCAGCCCTCCATCGGGTGGGTGACGAAGCGGTTCGCGAGGCGGAAGCCGCCGACCTCGAGGGGCTGGGCGAGGGGGCCTCCCGCCTCGAGCTTGAGCTCGCAGTCGAAGCTCGGGTCGACTGCCTGCAGCATCTCGCGCAGGCGCTCGGCGTCGCGGCAGCGGCCGGGGCTCTTGAAGCGCATCGCTCAGGCCTCTTGCGGGGCCCACTCCTCCATCGGCGTGCGTTCTTCGAAGGCGACGTCGTGCTCATGACCGAAGCCGACGCAGGCCAAGGAGCCCGTCAGCATCTTGCCGTCAGTGATGCTGACGCGTCCGCAGTCGAGCTCGCGTCCGTAGAGGTCCGTGTGGCGATCGAGGGCGCTCGTCTGCTCGGCCTCCGGGAGGTGGTCGAGGCCGCGGAAGTAGTGGTGACCGTTGCGCTCGACGTCCTCGACCCCGAGGGCGCACATCAGGGCGAGGTCCTCCTGCAAGGCGATGGCCGGGAGGTTCGTGAGGTCCTCGCCCGTTTGGAAGAGCTCACCGCCGCGCGCCTCGACGAGGCCGCGGTTCAGGAGCGCGCGGAAGACGCCCTTGCAGCTCTTGATGGAGACGCCCTTGTAGCCGAGGGCGACAGCGCGCGTGAAGGCGTCGACGTGGCCGTCCGCCTCGTCGATGACGACCGGCGCGAGGACCGAGAGGTCGCTCATCGCGGCGGTGGCGTCGAGGTCGAAGGTGGCGACGCGGTCGAGGGGCTGCTCGATGAAGGCGATGCGCTCGACGAGGCGCGCGCCAAGGGGATCGCGCGCCGTGGTCTCGAGCATGGAGAGGAAGCCCGCGAGGTCGGCGTAGCGCTCGTTGCCGTCGAGGGTGATCGTGGGTTGGCCGTCGAGGGCTGACTCGAAGAAGGCGGCCAGCTCCGTGAGGCGGCGCGCGTCCTCCTCCTCGCCCGCGCCGACCTTCACCTTGAAGCGCCGGACGCCGTAGCGCTCGATGTCCTCATCCAGCGCCTGGGGGAAGCCGTCGTCCGCGCGGTCCATAGGCTTCATGTCCTCCACCCTGAGCGGGTCGTCCATGCCGATGGTGTGCCGGACCTCAATGGAGTCGGCTGGCTCATGGGGTAAGGAGGCACCGAGGTCCCAGGTCGCGAGCTCAGGGTGGAGCTCACCCGGGGCGAAGCCGAAGAGGTCAGCGCGGAGCGCGTTGTGGAACGAGGTGTCGGTGGCCCGGCAGGTGGCGTCGATCACTGCGCGCTCCATGAGGCTGACGCCGAAGCTGCGTACGAGCGCGCTCGTGTCCGTGGGGTCGAAGGCGCCCATGCACTCGCTGTAGGCCGCGCGCCAAGCGTCAAAGACTGGGGTCGGAGCGGTGGCTGCGCGGACCCACGCGGCGGTCGCGCGCTCGATGCTCGCGAGGAGACTGATGACGTCATCGCGCGCGCTCTTAGACGGGTCCTTCTCGAACCACTTGGGCATGAGCAGGTCGGAGGAGAAGCCCTCGGCGTCTTCACCGTCTTCGGTCTGGATGAGGACGCGCAGCGTCGCGAGGGGCGCGGCGTTCAGGATCGCGCCCCCGAAGCGGAAGGGGAGCCGGGTCTCGACGTCCGTCAGGCGGAGCTCGGTCGAGAGGATGCGGATGGGAGAGGCCATGAGGGGCTGGCGCCTGGCCTGCAGCTCCTAGTTCGTGGAGGCGTTCGTTCCGGCCGAGGCGCCATAGACCTTCTTCGGAAACTGAGGCTCCTTGAGCGCCTCGAACCAAGCCGCGGCCTTCTCGTGGGCCCCCTCAGTTCCCGTGTCGAGGACGAAGAAGCGCTCGCGCTCCCCCTTGCTCATCGCGAGCTGCATCGTCCCTTGGGACTTGTGGGCGGCGATGACCCAGTTCACGACGACCCGATAGTCGAGCTTGTCGCGGTGGCCGAAGGGCTGCGTGCGGTCAAAGACGTGCACGGGGCCCTCGACAGCGCGAGCCTCCAGGTAGCCGGGGAGCTCGGTGAACTGCATGAGCGCGTTGGTGGTCGCGCCGAAGAGGACCGGTCGCGAAGCTCTGTCCATGCGCTTCACCGCGCGCAGGGCGAGGATGGTCGCGGCTTGGTGGTGGCCGTGCGTGGTCGGGATGGGGAGGTGACAGAGGACGAAGTCATAGTCGCCCTCACGGAGCGCGCGGTCGATCGCGAGCTCGACCTTCGTGAGCTCCCAGACGTCGGTGTCGAGCACCTCGCCGGGGTCCTGGGAGTATCGGTGGTCCTGCTGGTTCAAGAAGAGCGCGTCGCGCACGCCGAGGTAGCGGCAGCCCTCGAGGAACTCCTCGCGGCGGATCCTCGGCAGGTGAGCGCGGCCGACCTCCTCTTCGGTGAGCTCGAGCCCATAGATGCGCTCAGCGAGGGTCGAGTACTTGAAGCCGCCCTCACCGTTGGTGATGAGCAAGATGTCGCAGGCGCCGCCCAAGTGGGTAGCGGTCTTGAAGAGGGTCCCCGCGAAGACGGTCTCGTCGTCCGGGTGCGCGACGACGCAGAGGACCTTGGGGCCCTCGGGCGCGGCGAGCTCAGTCACGCTCACCCGAGCGGAGCCGTGCGGCGCAGCGCAGGAGGCGGTGAGGAGTGCGAGGGCGAGGAGGGCGCGCATCGGACTCAGCGAGAGAAGACGTCGTCCATGTTCTTGGAGATCTCGGCGAGCCTGTCGCGACCGCCGCCGCCGACCTCTGCGGAGCCCCAGCCCTCGTAGCCGATGTCTGCGAGGGCGGCCATGACCTCAGACCAGCCAGCGCTCGACTCGGGCGCGCCGATCTTGCAGTCGAAGCCCTTCCAGATCCCCTCGGACTCCATCTTCGCGCGGCTGTAGTCCTTGATGTCGAGCTTGATGATGCGCTCACCCAAGGTCGTCACCCAGTTCACCGGGTCGTCGTAGCGGACGATGTTGCCGACGTCGAAGTACCAGCCGAGGTGGTCGTCCTTGAACTGGTCGACGTAGCGCGCGGCCTCCTTGGCGTCGGTGATGAAGTCATTCCAGACGTTCTCGAGCGCGATCTTCACGTCGAGCTCGCGGGCGAGGGGGAGGACGGCGGAGAGCTCGTGCGTCGAGCGCTCCCACGCGTCCTTGTAGCTGACGTTCGAGTTGCAGACGCCGGGGACCAAGAGGACCGTCGACGCGCCGTAGAGGCGCGCGTCACGGAGCGCCGTCTCGAGGCCAGCGACGCCCTCTGCTCGCACCCCTTCCTTCGGGTCCGAGAGGGGCTTGGACCAGTGGGTGGAGCAGACGACGCCCGGGACCTCGAAGCCGACCTCGATCTTGGCGTCGACGACCTCCTTCCAGTCGTAGCCGCTGGGCCCGTCCATCTCGACGCCGTCAAAGCCGACGTCCTTCAGGAGCTGGAACTTCTCGACGAGGGTCTCACCTTCGCCGACCATCCCGATCTTGCAGCACTTCTTGAGCTTGCCGCGCATGGGCGAGTCAGCGCTGTGGGCTTTGAGGTTCATGAAGAGGGGAGCGGAGGCCAGGCCGGCGAGGACCGCGCGGCGGTTCGGTCGAGGGTTCATAAGCCCTGGTTTGAGGGGGAGTGATGTGCGTGCCTGCGCGAGGGCGCTGGCCGATGACGCACAGGATACGCCCGGAGAGCGCTCCCGGGCAGGTCTCCTAGCCCTGGAGGACCTCGAGGAGCGGTGAGTCCTTCGTGAAGTTGCGCGTGGGCTGGATCGAGAGGGAGTAGTTGCCCCACCACTCACCGGCTGCCCAGTAGACCCCCTCCATGGCGGCGTCGCTGAGGACGCGCACGAAGCGCTTCACGACCTCCTGCCAGGCCTGGTCGTTCGCGGGCACGCCGAACTCGCCGATCATTCCGGTGACGCGGTTGCGTCGGCACCAGTCGATGAAGGGCATCACGCGGTCGACGCCGCGGCTCATCATGCGCGGGTCCTCGTCGTACTCCTGGGCGAAGGAGCGGGTGTACTTGCCCGATCCGTTGGAGTCGAAGTAGCAGTGGGCCTCGTAGACGGTCCGACCTAAGGGGTCGCGGATCCAAGGCTGCGACCCGTTGATCTCGGCCCATCGCTGCGCGTTGCTCCAGCCGTCGCCGCCGACAAAGATCCGCTTGGTGTCACCGTCCGCGCGCAGCGCTTGGACGACGCCTTGTGAGACGCTCCTCCAAGGGATGCGTCCGAGGGAGTGCGGCTCGTTCATGATTCCCCAGCCGTCGATCCCTTGGTGCTCGCCGAGGGCGTCGGAGATGCGGAGCCAGAGGTTCGTCAAGTGCTCTGGCGTGATGGGGACTCGCTTGCCGACGCGCTCGCCGAGCGCGCATGCTGTCGGGACGCCGTTGATGGGCATCACATAACGAGCGTAGTTGTGGCAGTCGAGGATGACGCGCGCACCGTTGCTCTTGGCCCAGTCCGCGCAGCGGCGGAGATGGCCGAGCTCGCTCTGGTTGAGGGTGCCGCCAGGCTTTGGTTGCAGCCGCTCCCAGCGGAAGGGGACGCGCTGGAGGCGGAAGCCGCGGTCCGCAAAGTAGGCGAAGGTCTTCTCTGAGTTGAAGGTGTAGTCCTGACCGAGGGTGCCAGGGTGCTCGTTGGAGAAGGAGGGGCGGTCCGTGCTGAACTCGCCGCCGGCGAGCGAGACGCCGATGCGTGAACGAGTCATGCCTTCCGCTGTAGGTCCGTCGAGGAGCGAGTACGCCACAGGGACGGCGAGCGCCGCGCCAGTCGCAGCGAGGACTCCGCGCCTACTGAGCCCTCCACGAGGGGTCTCTCTAAAGTGTCCTTGTTCCGGTCCTTCCATCGCGAGGTGGCCGAGGTCACAGATCTCGGCTCGACTCCCTTGATGACAGACTACGGCATCCGGATCAGGAAGAACAAACGCGCGCTGGTCCTATCGACGACGTTGGAGCGCAGGGCGGAGGTCTCTGCCGCGAAGCTGACAGCCTCAGAGACCTCATATGCGGCCGTGAGGCCGAAGTGAGTGTAGTTCTCTGAGTTGTTGTCGAGCATGATGTTCGCCTTCACTGCGTACCAGATGTCCTCGGAGCCGTGGTAGAGCTCAGGGTTCAGCCAGTGCTTCCACTCGATCCCTGCGCTATAGAGCATGTAGTTGCCCGGCGCAAAGTAGGGGTGGGTGGCCTCGAAGGGTGAGGTCGGGTTGACAGCCTCTTCGAAGTCGTCCTGGTTCGCGAAGTCCTTGAAGTCGAGCTTCATCAGGAGCTTGAGCTGCTGCGGGGGCAGCGAATACAGGTAGGACGCGTAGGTGTTCAGCTCGTAGAGAGTGTTCCGGTCTGAATAGTCGGCGTAGGTGAAGTTTCCGCCGTGGTCCCACATCCGGTTGGGCTTCGAGT
>JAKVCE010000110.1:0-3509 GCA_022447405.1 Planctomycetota bacterium
CACGGCGCCCACCCCCCTCCAATCGCTCCCCCCATTTGCCTGTTTGCCCCCCCCCCCCCCATCTCGCCCAAAAATCCCGCGGGGGGCGGGGTTAAACCCCCCCCCCCGCTCCGTGACTCGTACCTTCTATGAACTAGCGACGGCGGCGACGCCCGCTGCTCTTCTTCTTCTCGCTCATCTTGACCTCGACGGCCTCAGAGGTGCCGTCGGCGGCGATCGTGACGCTGGCCTTGGCCTTGCCGAGGGTCTCGTGCCAGATCTCGATGTTGTACTTGCCGGGGGCGAGCCCGGTGATGGAGAAGTTGCCTTGGGCGTCGGTCTTCGCCGTGAAGGGGTGGTCCGTGACGAAGAGGTAGCAGGTCATCCAGGGGTGGATGTCGCACTTGACCTGGATCGCCTCGGCCTTGGTGAGCTTCTGCTCGCCCTTCTCGCCGGCGGGGATGATCTTGTTGTACGCCTGGTTCTTCACCGCGTAGGTGTGGACGTTGTGCGAGATCGTGTCCGAGTTCAGGTAGTGAACGGTCGAACCCTCAGGGATGAGGATCACGTGGGGCTCGTAGCGGCACTGCGCCTGGTCGAGCTCGATCGGGTCCTCGGGGACCTTGACCTCGGCGTCCTTGACGACGACCGAGACGACGCAGTTCGCGATGCCCTTGGTCTCCTTGTCGATCACGAGGCTGCGGTTGGTCGCGTCCACAGGGTCACCCGTGGTGCAGTCCTTGGCCTGCGCCTCGGCGATCTCGAGGGGCTTGACCTCCGGGAGCTTCTCGCCGTCGAAGACGACCTTGCCGGTGACGGTGGCCTTGTCCTCATCCGGTGCGAAGACCGGGGCTTTGAGGGCGAGGTAGGAGGCCTTGGGGGGCTCGGGGCAGCACGCCTCGTCCGTCGCGGACTCCGATCCGATCGACGCGGTGGTGAGAGCGAGGAGAGCTGCGAGTGCTGTGATGTGCTTCATAAGTGTTGGGTTCGGGCTGAGCGCCCTCTTGGGTTCACATGGGCCCATACAGGCCTTTCTGCCAGTGAGTTACCGGAAAATTCGCGAGCAGGATACCAGACTCTGAGCGTGGCGTCCCGTGCCTACACACCCCATACGCAGCGGCGGCTTGGATGTGTGCCTGAAAGGCGCCTTCTGCGCCTAGTTCTCTGCAGGGGCCTCGAGGCGATCGAGGTTGTAGAGCCAGTCGAGGACCGCCTGGACCTGGTCCCCAGACGAGGAGCCGGGGTACTGCTCCTGGTACATGGGCGGGGTGTTGCCGAAGTTGACCGGCATCGAGGTGCCCGGGTAGACGGCCGGCGGGTTCCAGAGCCAGTCATGCGACCAGTCTTCCCGGAGGCGGTCACGCGCGTGCGCGAGGTCGGGCGCCCAGGCGAGCGGGAGCACGGGGACGATCTCCCCGCCGGGCTCCGCCGCCTCACCAGGGGGCATGCCGTTGTTCCAGTGACACTTGAAGCAGTTCACGGCCTCAGCCGCGACCACTCCGCCGACGGCGGGAATCTCGCCGCGCATCGAGAGGTATGAGGGTGAGCGACGCTCTGTGCGCTCGAAGGAGACGCTGGCAGCGCCTGACATGCGGAAGCCTTGCTCTTCGCCCCATTCGTGGAGCTTGGAGAAGCGACCCGCGATCGCGGCGGCGTTGCCCGCCTCGATGCCTTCGAGGTCTGCGACAGAGATGCCGGTCTCGTCGCTCAGCTCCTGCAGTGAGAGGCCGTTGCCGTCCGTGATGTCGTTCGTGAGCGCAGGCCAGTCGAGCGCGCCGCCAGCGACGCCCGCGGGGTTCCGCTCGGTGCCCGCGCTGAAGCGCAGGTTCCTCGCGTACTGCGAGGGCCACTCGTCGGCCGCGCGGATCGCGAAGTAGTCGGCGATGGCCGCCGCCTGCCCCTCCTCGAAGTTGAAGGTGGGCATCTTCACGCGCATCTGGTTGCGCAGGGGGACGGGCTCGATGAGGAAGTCGTAGAACCAGTCGCGCTGGAGCTTGCCGCCCTCGTTGACGAGGACCGGCGGCGCGAAGGTCCAGCGAACCTTCTCGTAAGGCTCCTCGATGTAGAGGCGCAGCTCACCGTCCACATCCTCGACCTCGCCCTCTTCGCCGAGGTTCCAAGGATAGTACGCGTCCTCTTCATCCTCTGCCTCCGGGTCGAACATCTCGATCCCGTTCATGTAGTAGTCCACGACTGTTCGGACAAAGTCGCCGCCCTCGGGCGCTTGGACATCCGTGATCGAGCCGGCCTCCATGATGGCGCTGGAGAAGGACATCCCCAGCCCAGGGACTGTGTCCCAGAGGCGCACGATGACCTCTTCGATCTCGTCGCCGTAGTCATCGCCGTACGCGATCTCTTCCTGCAGCTCAGCGAGGGTGCCGTGCTTGGGCGGCGTGCCGCCGTCGTAAAGGGCCTGGATCTCCCCGGGCACGTTGAAGTGGTGGCCAGCATCGTCCGTGAAGCTCACGGTACCGGGCGCGATCATGTGGCAGGCGGCGCAGTTGTGCTGGCGGATGGCGCGCAAGCCGAGCTCCTTGGAGGTCTGCTCGGCTGTGGGGTTCATCTTCGCGAGCTGGACCTCGTCCTCGACGAGCCCGGAGACGAAGACCGCGATCGAGCGGATCTCCTCCGGCTCGAAGTCGAACCAGGGCATGCGCAGCTTCTCGGTCGGGTTCTTGACCTTGTCGCGGTCATACGAGCGGGGCTCGTGGAGCTTCTGCTCAAGCCAACCTTCGCGGTAGTACTTGAACTCGTCGCGGTCGTTCTGGACCCAGCCGTGGGCTTGGGCGAAGAAGTCCGCCATGGAGCCCCAGTCGAGCTTGTCCACGGTCTTCGAGCTCCAGGTGGTGAGCTCGACGCCGATGGGCATGTCGTTCTCCATGCCCTTGACCTCGTGGCAGGAGTAGCAGCCCTGGTGGCGCACATAGCGCTCACCCACCGCGCGCAGGAGCTCCTGCTCGTCGTCCCAACGATAGTCCGAGTCCTCGCCGTTGAAGCGCGCCTCGAGGCTCTCACGGCCCACGCGGGTGAAGAACCAGCGGGCCTGCTCTCGCAGGGTGTCCAGGTTGTAGGGCGACTCAGCGGCCTCCCAGCCCTCCGGCACCTCGGTGAAGATCCCGTCCGGGTCCTCCATCATGTAGCTCGTGACGTCAGCCGCGTCCTGGTCAGAGAGGCGCAGGTTCGGCATGCGCGTCTCGCTCCAGTACTTCTGGGGGTCCTTGATCCAGTGGTAGAGCCACTCGGCGTTGAGCTTGGTCGCGACGCCGCGCAAGTTCGGGCCGTGCTCGTTCTCGCCTGTCGGCGTGAGCGCTGGGTCGTTGGTCAAGGGCTCGCCGGTATACGGAGCCATGTTGTGGCACGCCAGGCAGCCAGCGACCCGGAAGACCTCACGGCCGCGCTTCGCGGAGCCCTCGATGGCTAAGAGCTCTGACACGGGGGGCAACGCCTCCATGCCAGGGCGCGGGAAGTGCGCCGTCGCGAGGGCGCGCACGCCGAGGTCAGGGTTCTTGTAGATCGCCTCCGTCGCAGCG
>JAKVCE010000110.1:3519-6741 GCA_022447405.1 Planctomycetota bacterium
CCGAGGCGTCCATCAGGTAGGTGGAGATCGCGGCCACGGCGGAGTCGTTCCACTCCTGCCCCATGATCTCGCGGCCGTTGCCGTACTGGCTCTTCACGACCACGGCCTCGGGGGCGTAGTTCTCGAGGTGGAAGACCTGGGGCATCCATGTCGTGGGCCGGAAGTCCCTGGGCTTCGCGATCCAGCTCTGCATGAAGTTCGACTCGAGCTTCGAGGCGACGTTCTTCAGGCTCGGACCGGGCTTGCGCTTGGTCGGGTACCACTCGACCTTGTGGCAGGAGTAGCAGCCGTAGCGCTCGAACATGCGGTAGCCCTCGGTGACCTTCGGCGCGTCCTCCGCGATGAGCTCCATCGAGGTCTTGTGGCACTGAACGCAGCTCGCCTCGGTGAAGTCCTTGGAGAGCATCGGGTAGTCCCAGTGATGCTGCTTGTGCCAGTGGTGCTCGTCCTGCCACTCCGCGCGATCGTCAAGCCAGCTAGCGGCGCTGGTGGCGTTCGGGCGGTGGTCGACGCGGATGAAGTCCAGCGCCTCGCCGGAGCCCCTGTGGCAGATCGTGCAGCCCACGTCAGTGACGGGGTGGGGTGACTTGGCGGAGAGGAAGAGGTCGAGGCGCGGGTGCGAGCGGTAGGGCTCAGCGAGCTCCGGGTCGTCATAGCCCGGGATGTCAGCGGCCTGGTGGCACGTCTGGCACATGTCGATCCGCGTCTTCTTGGTGAAGTTGAGCTCGAAGGTGAGGTCATCGAGGACGACCTTGTTGACCTTCATGTTCGGCCCGATGAAGTCGATGCCCGGGAAGTCTCGCAGCACGTGCGCGATCTTCTTGTCCACCGCAGCGGGCGCGAGGTCGTCCTTGCGCTTGCGCACGAGGTCGAGGTCCTTGGCGGCGGCCTTCATCGCCTTCTCCAGACCGTCCACTTCGCTCGTCAAGGAGGCGAGCTTCTCCATCTGCGCGGCGACCTTGAGGTCCGTGGTCTCCTTGAGACCGGCCGCGTCGTTCATCTTCTGCTCCAAGTCCGCGACAGCCAGAGCGGTCTCGGCGATCTTCTCAGCGTAAGCGGGGTCTGTCCCGTGGAGCGCGATGTCGTGGTCGTAGTTGAAGCGCTCCCAGTTGTAGAACATCTTCGTGCCCTTGGCGTCTTCCGTGTTCACGAACTGCTCGCCCTTGAGGATCCGGAGCTCTTCCTCCGCGACGGCGATCTCATCGGCCCGCTCATCAAGAGCAGCTCGCGCCGCCTCAAGCTCTTCAGCGATCTCGGCCTCACTCTGAGCAGCCGACACGAGGTCCTCCGTCTGGAGGGCAGCCTCCGCCCGCTCAAGGTCGATGCCTCTGAACTCTCGCTGATACTTCTTCCAGGGAGCGTTCCAGTCGTCGATCACCATCCAGACGATGGAGATCAGCAACAACAGGCTCGAGATGAGGAACCAGTTGTTCAGCGTCGGAACGTGGTAGTGAGTGTCGCCGCGATCAGCCATGGGAGCGTTGTGTTCTCAGTCCTTCTAGAGCGAGGGGGTCAGACATTCAGGAACCACTCCGGGATCCCCACGATGTACTTCAGGTTCACGGTCCAGCGCAGGAGCATCTTCACGGGGATGAGCCCGAACCAGAGGAGGAGATGCATCATCACGTGATAGCGCACGAGGTTGGACCGATCTCCGTCGTAGAGCTTCGAGAGGATGGGCCGCTCCAGGACCTTGGGGATGATGAAGAACCACACCCCGAGGAGCGCGATGCCGGGAGACTCCCTCAGGAAGATGCTCGCCGGCCGCGGCATGTCGAGGAGCTTGACCCAGAAGTAGGTCGAGACGTCGACGTTCATCTCTGGGGCGAGCTTGTGCAGGTCCCAGTACTCGAAGGGGCCGAAGAAGGACCAGTTTGGCCCTCGGAGGAAGGTCCCGAGGATGATGAAGGAGATCCAGAACAGGAGGAAGCCGACCCAGAAGAAGCTCACGCTGAAGGCGCGCTGCTCGAAGGTGTAGTAGCCGTTCCCCTTCGGGTTCTTGTCCACGTACGGGATCGCCATCAGGCCGACGACGATGAAGGTGGGCAGGAGGACGCCAGCGAGCCAGGGGTCGAAGTAGACCAAGAGCTCCTGCAGCCCGAGGAAGTACCACGGGGCCTTGGAGGGGTTTGGCGTACGCGCGGTCGCGGCGGGCTCCTCAATGGGCGCCTGGACTCCGATGGACCAGAAGAGTAGGAAGGCCGTGAAGAGGACGAGGCAGATCAGCTCTACGTAGACGAGGTCAGGCCAGGTGTGGACCTTCTGCTTGCCCGCGTCACCCTCCAGGGGCGGCATCCCGGCCTTCATGCGCTCATCGTTCAGGTAGCCGCGCCGCAGCGAGAGCCAGCTGAAGAAGACGACCGTCGCGAGGAGGATGATGATCGGGATGTTGTCCGGCTTCGTGATGATCCGGTTGAAGTTCGGGTCACTCCAGGCGAAGACGAAGAACGCCGTCCCCATGACGAAGAACCCGATGATCACCGAGACCTTGGTCGTGTACTTGCGGAACTTCAGGATCGCGAAGATCGCGACCGTAGAGAGCGTGAAGTACAGCGTCGGTTGCGTCAGCCAGTCGACGAAGCTCTTGATTGCGTCGCCCATCTCTCAGCGCGTCCTCTCCATAGCGGATCTCACCTCAGGCTCCCGCTAGAGCGGGCCTGAGATCCCCCCGTCCTTTCGGACTCGCCAGAAGTGAATCGCCATCAACGAGGCGGCGATGAGTGGGAAGCCCACACAGTGGAGGACGTAGAACCTGAGCAAGGTCCCCTCCCCCACGAAGCGGCCAGCGAGCAGTCCGAAGCGGACGTCGCTGCCAGCGTGGACGAGGTCCAGCCCACCGATCGAGAGCAGCGCCGCGCCGGGGCCCTCGTGCCCCATGAAGGGCGTCGCGCGCGCCATGTTCGTGCCGACGGTCACAGCCCAGACGGCGAGCTGGTCCCAGGGCAGGAGGTAGCCGGTGAACGAGAGCAGGAGCGTGAGCACGAGGAGGATCACGCCGACGTTCCAGTTGAACTCGCGCGGCGGTTTGTACGAGCCCGTCAAGAAGACCCGATACATGTGCAGCCAGACGGTGATCACCATGAGGTGAGCGGCCCAGCGGTGCGCCTCTCGCATGAGCCCTAGGGGCACGTTCTCACGCAGCGCAAAGATGTCCTGGTAGGCGTACTCGGCGGTCGGCCGGTAGTAGAACATCAGCAAGAGGCCCGTGATGGTCTCCACCAG
>JAKVCE010000111.1:0-4453 GCA_022447405.1 Planctomycetota bacterium
TCAGCGGGAGGCCTAGGTGCTCGAACACGACCCCTAGCGAGACGAGCGGCGCATGGGCGAGCTCGTCATAGGAGACCTCCAAGTACGCAGCGCTCCCGGCGCCAGCGGCGCGGATCCGTTGGGTGCAGTATCTCCAGAAGAGGAGCTCTGCTTCGTGGACGTCAGGGGCTGTGACCTCGCTGATGAACGCGCCGCCCTCGGGGTCTCTCTGCAGCACCTCGTCGAGCCGCGCGAGGTTAGCGACGCGCACCTCCTCTTCGTCGTGCTCGTTGAGCCAACGGCGCCTCCAAGAGCGGAGGAAGCCCGCGGGGTTTCGCACGATGTGGATGACCTTGGCCTGAGGGCCGTCGCCTAGGTCTCCTAGGAAGACCTCTGCGACTGACGGCGCCGCGTTGATCTTGAACACCTGCAGCGCGTTCGCCAGCGCCTCGGGTCGAACCAGCGCGGACGGGAGGGAAAACTCCGCGCCTCCTAGGCCAGGCATGAGCTTGCGCAGCTTGGTCTTGGAGAGCGCCTTCAGGGGAATGGGCGCGCCACTACGCAGCCAGCTCTTGTGGGATGGGATGGGCCTGTCGCGCTCGCCGCCGCGCGCGGAGGCTGTATGGAGGTCGCCCCAGAGCGCGTCAGCCGACTGTCCGCCTCGATGGATCTTCCACTCACTCCAAGCCTCGAGCGCGCCGTCAGGGAGCTCGTCGGGCTCGTTCCTGCAGTGCGTGGAGGGGCAGGTGTCGAGGAGGTCGAGGAGGAAGTTCGTCCCCGAGCGTCCCATCCCGAGGATGAAGGCGACGTCTAGGCTCTCGCTTGATGACCCCGCAGGGCTTCTCTCAGGACTGTCCACGCTAGGAGCATCACTCGCTCCGCGGCACCTTGCAACTTCCTTGCGGAGAGTGGATCGATTCTCTGTGGGCTCAGGCCCCAATGTCCCATTCAGACCCCCGAAATGGCGATCCCGTGGTAGCGTTGAGTCAGTCCCATGGCCCCCTCAATGCACTCCAGGAAGCTGGAGGAGGAGATCCAAGCCCTGCGGGAGCGGCTGGCGACCCACGAGGCGATGCACGCGACGAAGGACCTAGTCCGGGCGCGGTGCTTCCTCGGGCGCTGCTCGTTCTTGGCCTGGGACTTTATGGCCCTCGTAGGCTCGATGCGTGAGCGCTTCACCCGCACGCGGCTGCCTTGGGTCCCGGTTGGGATCCCTGAGCTGCGCAGGCTGGTGCACCAGGTCAGCATCGTGGAGGAGTCTGACCTCGCGCTCGGCGAGGGAGCGTCCAGCCACTTCGAGACCTTCTTGAAGATCGCCAAGGAGCTCGACTCCGACACAGACCTCTTAGAGGAGGTCATCCGCAGGATCAGGCTGGGGGAGCCCTACCCGCACTTCCTGACCAACCTCGACTGTCCCTCCTACATTCATCGCTTCCTCGAGAGCACCTGGCACCTCGTGACGCGGGGCTCCCATGAAGAGGTCCTCGGAGTGTTCACCTTCTCACGCGAGCACGTCATCGGAGACTTCTGGTCTAAGGGGATGGAGGACCTGTCTTGGGCTGGCGAGGCGGGCGAGCGCTTGCGGGCTTACGGAGAGCGCCACATCGAGCTCTCGATGAACGACCATGAGCCCTTCGCACGAGACGCGCTGGAGCGCCTGTGCGGCGAGGACAGCGGACGCTGGGCTCGAGTCTCTGACGCAGTCCACCAAGCCCTGCGTGTTCGGCTCAACTTCTTCGACGGCTTGGCCGAGGAGCTCGCAGTGCTTGACGAGCTCCAGGAGAGCGCCTGAGCGCGGGCCCATCGGGGCACGGGCTTAGTGGGAGCGATGGAGCTTCAAGCGTGGCACCTCGCTGCGGTCGCCTCGCTCCTTTGCGCGGCTCCCAGCGCCGTCCTCTTGCTCGAGGTCGTGTTCGCCAAGCGAAGAGAGGGGGAGCGCTCGGCTGCGGCTCGACCGCCTGTGCGCTTCCGAGTCTTGATCCCGGCGCATGATGAGGAGCTGGGACTGCAGGAGCGCTTGCGCGCGCTGATCCCGCTGCTCCCTGAGCCGCAGTGCGCCCTCGTCGTCGCGGACAACTGCTCTGACGAGACCGCGGCAGTCGCCGCCGCCGAAGGTGTGGAGGTCCTCGTGAGGGACGAGCCGACCCGGCGCGGCAAGGGCCACGCGCTGCGCTTCGGCTTGGATCACCTCGCCACCGATCCACCTGAGGTCGTCGTCTTCCTCGACGCAGACAGCACGTACTGCTCGGGCTCGCCCACAGACTTGGCCGCGCTCGCGTGCGAGAGCGGTCGACCGGTACAGGGCGCGTTTCAGATGGAGGTCAAACGAGACGGCGCGCTGCCAGAGCGAGTCTCTAGCCTCGCGGTCAGGTTGAAGAACGACCTGCGCGTCCGTGGGCTCTCCACGCTCGGTGGCGCCGTCTCGCTCCTCGGCTCGAACTTCGCCTTGCCGTGGTCGTCCTGCCTCGCCGTCCCTGTGCCTGCGGGAGAGCTCGCCGAGGACGCCGTCTGGGGTTGGCGCTTAGCGGACTCGGGCCAAGCTCCCCTCTACTCTTCTCGCATCCGGTGCGCTGGAGAGCTCGCGCGCGGCGCTGCTGCGACGAAGGTGCAGCGCGGGCGGTGGGAGCGCGGGACGCTGCTCGGAGCATGGCGCGTGCTGCCTGGCGTCGCCCTCCGAGCTCTCGCGAGGGGGCGACTCAGCGTGCTCTTGCTCGCTATGGATGGGCTCGTGCCGCCCCTCTCCCTCCTCAGCTTCGGCTGCGCCTCTGTCGCGGCGCTAGGGCTCGCCCTCGACGCCCCCGCCCTCGTCTCCTGGGTCCCCTCGGGGCTCCTCTTGATCGCGCTCATGATCGCTTGGGCTCGGGTCGGCCGGGACCTCATCGCGCCCCATGAGGCCTTAGCCCTCCCGCTCCACGCGGGGCTGAGGCTCCTGCAGCTTCCCGCGACGCTCCTGGGCGGGGCTGAGTGGCGGCGGACCCCTAGAGAGCACGCCGCGGAGGAGTGAGCCTTCGGCACCAGCGCCATGAAGAGACACGTCGTACTCACCTCTGGACGCAGCGGCTCGAACCACCTGGTCGCTGCGATCAACCAGCACCCCGCGCTGTGCAACTTCGGTGAGGTCTTAGGCCCTTGGACCTTGCCCGCGAAGCTGTGGTCACCAGCTCGTTGGCTGGGAGCGTCAGAGGAGCGGCTCCTCGAGACCGTGTACTCCTCACGCGCTGTGTACTACGCGGCGCAGAGCCTCTCCTTTGTCTCGCGGGGCCTCGGGGGTCGAGCGACACACTTCCGCGGACGTCACCGACTCTCCAGCTTGGGAGTGAAAGAGTTCTTCATCCACTTGAGAGATCCCGCCGCGCTCGCTTGGTTCAGGCGCTGCGATGGACTCTCGATCATCCACTTGAAGCGCGATGACCTCTTGGCGAGGGCGCTCTCTGTTCATCGCTTGAACTTGAAGGGGCGTGCGGTGACGCTCGCTCGGGACGTCCCTGGGGAGGCGATGTCGGTCGATCCAGAGGCTTTGCTAGGGACCCTCGACGCGCTCAAGGAGGAGGCCCTTGAGGAGGAGCGCCTCCTCGAGCAGCTCTCTCACCACCGGCGCTTGAGCTTGGTCTACGAGCGCGACCTCGCGAGCTCAGACGATGCCGCGCGCGCGCTCGAGAAGGTGCACGAGTTCCTCGAGGTTGAGTCTGTGCCCCTCTCCGACACGGGTCATCGCTCTGCGGTGCGGGGTCGGCCGATCGAGGCTGTGGAGAACCGCGCAGAGGTCGAGGCCGCCCTCAAGGGCTCCCAGCACGCTGAGCTCCTCCTGCACGCAGAGTGAGCTCAGTCGCCTTGCAAGGGTCGCTTGTACTCAAGCAGCAGCGGGCCGTGCCCTGACATGCGCGCCACGAGGAAGCCAGCCTGGCCGCTGAGCTCTGCGAAGTGTCCCACCAAGCAGGCGGTGGAGTAGAGCAGCGCGTCGCGGAGCGAGCGCTGCCTGCGCAGCTCGGAGCGCGTGATCCTCGCCGCCTGCAGAGGGAAGAGCAGGCAGAGCAGGAGGCTCCAGCCACCGGACATGGGCAGGAGCGCGAGGGTGAGCGCCGGGAGGGCGATCACCCAGAGGAGCGGCCGCAGGGCCTCTCGACGCCAGAAGCGCTCAGGGCCGTCTCCGTGGACGAGGTAGCCGTGCAAGAAGGCTTGCCCGGCGCGTCGGCAGCGTCGCCACCACTGGCCGAAGCGCGTCATGTCTGCGTCGTGGAGGGTCATCTCCCGGTCCAGCCGCTCGATCTCCCAGCCCGCGCGTCTGAGCCTGAGCCCGAGCTCGGGCTCCTCTCCGGCGACGAAGGATTCATCGAAGCCTCCCACCTCTTGGAAGGCGGAGGCGCGGACGACGAAGTCGCCCCCGGTCGCGGACGCCGGACCGGTAGGTGTGTCCCACTCGAGGTCACAGAGTCGATTCCAGACGCTCGCTTCGGGGGAGCGCTCGCGCCGCCTC
>JAKVCE010000111.1:4463-7074 GCA_022447405.1 Planctomycetota bacterium
CCCAGCGACAGCGGCTACCCTCGGGTGCGCTGCGAGGAACTCTCTCGCGTGGTCGATCCATCCGCTCGCGAGCTCGCAGTCCCCGTCGAGGAAGCACACGAGTTCGCAGTCTGGGACGAGCTCGAGGAGTGTCGTGAGACCCTCGTTTCGTGCGCGCGCCGCTGAGAGCTGCGCAGACTCGTCGAGCTCGACGACGTGGACCCCGTGCTCTCGGGCGACCTGTCGGCTCCTGTCTGTTGAGGCCGAGTCGACGTAGACCACCGGCAGACCGCTACGCCCAAGGGAGGCGAGGCAGCGCCTCAGCCGCTCGCCTTCGTTCCTCCCGATGACGACGACTCCGGCGCTCGGGCTCATGTCGAGAACGAGTCCTTCGGTGTGGCGAGGTTCGCGAGGACGCCCGCAGCCAAGATGGTGATGGGGCTAGGCATGCTGTTCAGGAGCGCGTCTAGCTCATGGAGCAAGACGAGCATGAACAAGCCGCCAGCTGGGGCGAGCAGCGGCCCGTGCCAGGTCCAAGGTGGGAAACGCTTGCAGAAGGCATAGAGCGGGAACAACGCGATGAGCATGCGACAGAGCATGCCCACCCAACCCCTGGATCCCACGAGGATGATCCAGCGGCTGTCGTAAGCGGTTGAGCGCTTGTTGTTGAGGATGTCCACACCCTTCCGGTCGTAGCCTCCCCAGCCGAAGAATGGCCGCTCGAAGGCGCGCTCAAGGAGGACGGTCTCGTCCTCAAAGCGGGTCTGTAGCGAGCGTGCGCGGTTGGAGTCCACCTTCTCGAAGTAGGAGACGATCTGATGTCCGTCCCAGTTCAGGAAGGCTCGCGCGCCCGGGTAGAGGGGCACCACGAGGAGCGTCCCGACCATGACCATCCCATAGGCCTGTCCGCGGCAGAGGGCCCACAGGCCGAGGCCTAAGGCGAAGAGGATGATCGCGCCCAGCGAGTTCGTGAGGATCGTGACGACGGCTAGGACGAGGAAGACCCCGATGCGTTCGACGCGTCGATACTCCGTCCTGCCACAGAGCGTGAGCGCGAGGAGCGCCGCCGTGGCTTGGAACATGGCGAGGGCGAGCCCGTGCTGCATGAACACCATCGGGCGCCAGCCTCCTCCGCGGCGGGTCTGGATGAAGGAGTGCTGGTGCTGCCCGTAGAACGTCTTGTGGAGCTGTGGGCTCATCCGGAGCTCGTAGAGCACTGGCAAGACATGGACTAAGGCGCAGATGACGATCATCGAGACAAGCACCCGAGACTCTTCAGGGCCGTGCACGAACCTCCTCGCGAGGAGCCAGGGGATGCCGACGCGGATGACCTCTTTTGAGACGCCTGAGATCCCGTCCCAGAGGCCGAGGTCATTGGAGAGCGACGAGATCATCGGAGCTGAGCACCAGAGCAGCACAGGGATGTCGATCCAGCGGATCTCCGGCCAGGGATCGGGCGGCCTTACCCAGAGCACTCCCAGCAGGCAGCCGAGGCCGATCACCATGACGCGGTCGACGTCTGGCAGCGCGGGGACGTAGATCTCTCCGTGGGGAAGGATCAGGTAGCCGATGATGTTCGTGAGGACGATCGCCCTCCACGGCTTCATGTAGAGGAAGGCGATCAGGGTCGCAGGGATCCACAGCAGCAAGGCGATGGTCCCTGTGGCGTTCAGCTCCTGAGAGCCCTGCTGGAGGAACGAGAGGACCATGGCGCCCGTCCTCTGGGATCAGGTCCTGCGGGGGAGGCGAATCTTGGTCACGAACCCAGCGAGGAGGGCGGCGAGCGCGGCGAGGAAGAACCCGACCTTCGTGTTAGAGGTCAAGATCCCGAACTGGTTGGGAGCGCTCGGGAGGGAGGGTGACTGGACCAAGCGGGTGGACGTCTCCGTCTCCACCTGGAGGGCCTCGCTCGCAGCTGCCACGCGCACGTACTCTTGGCGGCGATCTGCGGCAGAGCTCTCTGCGAGGTCGACGGCGTTCAGGAGCGCGGTGGCCTCCTCACGCAGCCTGGAGAGGCGGTTCACCTCGATCTCAAGAGAGCTGAGGCGTTGCTCACCAAGGAGCAGTTGCATCTCTAGGGAGGCGACTTCGCCAGAGAGGTTGCGCATCGCAGTGCTCGCCTCGGTGATGGCGGGGTTGACTCTGAGGATCGTGGTGCGGTGAGGCTCCATCGGGAGAGCCAGGAGCTGCTCTTCGAGGCGCGCGACTTGCGCGGTCATGCGGTTGTGCGTAGACGTGCCGGGGAGATACGGGCTCGCTGCTAGGTCGGTCCTAGCGTCGTCAAGCAACTTCACCAGCGCTTGCCTGCGCTGATCGATCTGGGTGCTAGAGGGCTCCTCAACGACCTCCTCTTGGCCATCGATGAACTCGCTCCACCACTCCAATTGCTTCTTCTTCGAAGCCATGTTGACGCGGACATCCCCGAGCTCACGCCGCTGCACGTCGAAGTCTTGCCTGATGCTGGCGAGGTCCTTGTCCAAGTTGATGACGCCGTGGGGCTCTAGGAACTCGATCAGCGTGCGCCGCTCAACGAGGAGCTTCGCCTCTGCCATGTTCACCGCCGACTCTGCGGCGGAGACGGTGCTGTCCATCGAGTAGAACTCCCGCCTCGCCTCTCGGAAGGCGTCGATGT
>JAKVCE010000112.1 GCA_022447405.1 Planctomycetota bacterium
CCCTTGAGGTCCTTGGCCTCCTCCTCGGTCGGCGGGACCTGCAGGTCGTAGTGCAGGTACATGTGATCCGAGATCGTCATCTCCTGCTCGCGCGCCGGCCTGCCGCGGGTCGTGTAGTCGTCGAAGAGGGTGTCGGGCTCTGGGATCCACTCACCGTCAAAGAGCGTGAGGTGATCGGGGCCGGGCATCCACGAGCGGTGGGGGGCCTTGTGCTGGAGCATCAGGCAGAAGGGCTTGTCCTCGTCGCGACCGTCCAGCCACTCCAGGCCGAAGTCTGTCGTGAGGTCGGTGCAGTAGCCCTCGTAGCGCTTGCGCCCCTCAGGGGTGAGGAAGTCCGGGGAGTAGTACTCGCCTTGGCCGGGGAGCACACGCCAGAAGTCGAAGCCTGTGGGGTCGGACTTCAAGTGCCACTTTCCGACGAGCGCCGTCTGGTAGTTCGCCGCTTGCAGGAGCTTGGGGAAGGTCGTCTGTGAGCCGTCGAAGCGCTCAGCGTTGGTGGGGACGCTGTTCAGGTGGCTGTGCTTGCCCGTCAGGATCACGGCGCGGCTCGGCGCGCAGATGCTGTTGGTGCAGAAGGTGTTCTCGAAGAGCATCCCCTCCGCTGCGATGCGGTCGAGGTGCGGGGTGTGGTTGATCCGTGAGCCGTAGGCCGAGATCGCCGCGGTGGAGTGATCGTCCGAGAAGATGAAGACGATGTTGGGACGCTCAGCGTCGCCCAGGGCGTTCACGCTGACGGAGTTGCAGGTCGCGAGCCCGAAGAGCGCGACCAGGGCGGCGAGGCGGCTCAAGAGCATCACTCCTCCGTGTACTTCTCGTGACCAGAGTCTTCGAAGGCCTTCACGGTCTTGTAGAGCTCGCGGGCCTTGTCGTTGTCGCCCTCCAAGAGCGCGCGCTCCATCTGCAGCATCGCCTCGATGCAGCCGATCATCTCGAGCTTGTAGCCCTTCTGGAGCTCGGCCTTCGCCTCTCCCTCGGCTCTGTCAGCCATCGGGAAGGACATGCCCTTGCAAGCGACTGCGGCGCGCTGCATCTCCTGCAGGGCGGCGAGAGAGGCGGGGTTCTCCTCCGGCTTCTTCAAGTTCCTGCGCAGGAACTTCAGCTGGTCCTGGATGACCTCCATGTCCTTCAGGAGCGGTGAGTCCTCCTCGCCGTCGTCGACGCGCGCGGGCGCCGTCGGAGCGGAGGGGAGCGCGAAGGAGAGAGCTAGGAGCGAGAGCGCGAAGAGTGAGGTGAGGCGAAGTGCGGTCACGGTGATGTCCTCTTTGAGTTGGTGAGCAGTCGGGAGGGGCGATCAGTAAGGCTTGGTGGAGCCGGGGCGCGCGATGGGGTAGCGGCCCTCTTCGTCGGGCAGCGTCGGAGGGTTTCCGCTCCAGGCGTACTCGTCCGGCTTGAGCTCGACCTCGGAGTTGAGGGCCTCCTCATAGGTCACGGGCTTGCCGGAGTAGGTCGCGTAGCGGCCGAGGATGGAGGTCATCGTGCTCGACGCGCCGTAGTCCATCTCGTTGTGCTCCTTGCCCTCACGGATCGCGGCGAAGAGCACGTCGTGCTCGACCTGATACGGGTTCTTGTTCTCGCCGCGGAAGCGCCATGAGCTCCCGTCGGTGAACTCCATGCGACCGCCCGAGACGTTGGCCGTGCCCTTCGTGCCGTGCACGTGCTCGCTGACGCTGGACCAAGTGCTCGGCTGGTGGCGGCACTGTGAGAGCATCTTCGAGCCGTCGGCGTAGGTGAACTCCACCATGTGGTGGTCGAAGATCTCGCCGTGGTCGAGGCCGGTGCGCACGAGGCGCCCGCCTTGGCCCTGCGCTTGGACCGGCGCGCCGCCGTGGATCCAGTTGCACACGTCGATGTTGTGGATGTGCTGCTCGACGATGTGGTCGCCGCAGAGCCAGTTGAAGTAGTACCAGTTGCGCATCTGGTACTCCATCTCACTCTGGCCGTCCTTGCGTCCGCGCACCCACACGCCGCCAGAGTTCCAGTAGCAGCGGTAGAGGAGGATGTCCCCGAGCTCTCCAGCCTGGAGACGCCCGACGGTGTCTTGGTACTTCGGGTCGTGGTGGCGTTGGAGCCCGACGCCGACCTTGAGCCCCTTGTTCTTGGCGACCTCGGCGGCTGCGAGCACCTTGCGGATCCCTGCGCCGTCGACCGCGACGGGCTTCTCCATGAAGACGTGCTTGTCCTGCTCGATGGCGTACTCGACGTGCATGGGGCGGAAGCCAGGGGGCGTCGTGAGGATGACGACGTCGACGCCCGGGGTCTCGATAGCCTGCTTGTAGCCGTCGAAGCCTGTGAAGCGGCGGTCCTCAGGGACGTCGACCTGCTCCGGGTGGTTCTTCATGAGCGTGTTGAGCGAGCCCTCCAAGCGGTCGGAGAAGGCGTCCGCCATGGCGAGCAGCTTGACCGGTCCGCTCGTCGAGAGCGCCTGCCCAGCGGCGCCTGTGCCACGGCCGCCGCAACCGATGAGCGCGACGCCCAGCTCTTCGTCGCCGCGTGCCCGACCGCTCCCGAGGGACTCCCGCGCGTCGTCTTGAGGGAAGAGCGCGCCCTTCGTGAGGCCCGCACCGACGACGGCGCCGGAGGAGTGGAGGAAGGTCCTGCGTGAGGTCCCGGAGTGATGCTCAGAGTTTGTGTTGTTGGACATTGCGGTCTCTCTGTCTATGTGGAGTGTTGTTCAGCGGCCACCGCGGCGCTGCTTCTCTTGGATCTCGCGGACGCTGTCGAGGTCCGCCTCCCAGTAGTAGGCCATCTCTTCAAGCGTGGGCTCTTTGAGCGGGCGCACCAGTCGGAAGCCGACGAAGGTCGCGTCGGTGTGATACCAGATGCTCTTGGGGAGCTGGGGGTCTTGGACCTTCCAGCCCTTCGAAGACTTGCGCCGCGCAGCAGAGCGCAGCATCTCCGGGTCATCGTCCCATGATCCGCCGCGCACCGTGCGCGGGTAGAGCTCCATGGGCTTATTCAGGGGCGCGTGCACAGCCTCCTCTCCGAGGAAGCCGTAGCCGTCCTTCGTGAACGCGTCGAGGACCCACTCCGACACGTTGCCGTGTATGTCGTAGAGCCCCCAAGGGTTCGGCTTCTTCACGCCGACCTTCTGGTACTGGTCGTCGGCGTTGTCGAAGTGCCAGGCGTAGTCGTCCAAGAGATCGAGGTCATCGCCGAAGGAGTAGGCGGTCGTCGTCCCTGCGCGGCAGGCGTACTCCCACTCGGCCTCGGTGGGGAGCCTGTAGAAGCGGCCGGTCTTGTAGGAGAGCCACTTCGTGTACTGACGCGCTGCGAACTGCGTCATGCAGATCGCCGGGTAGCCCTCGACGCCCATCTCGAAGTCCATGGGGACGTAAGGAGGCGTCGGGCGGCTGACCGCGTCGGCCCAAGAGTCCTGCGGGGTGGTCTCTGCCTCTCCGCCCTCGCGGGCCTGGATGTCGAGCTTGAACTGGAAGAGCTGGTACTCGTCCCAGGAGACCTCGTGGGTCCCCATCCAGAAGGCGTCCAGGTTGACCTCGACCTGGGGCCCCTCGTTGTCCTCGCGGTCCTCTTCGTCCTCGGGGCTGCCCATGAGGAAGGAGCCAGCGGGGATCGGGGTCATCTGGAAGCTGACCGCGCTCCCCGGGATCGCCTCTGCGTAGGGCTTCATCTCCGCGGCCTCCTTCGCGTCGGCGCCGTCGACCTCGAGCGGGCTAGGGAAGCCATCAGGCATCATCGGGTAGACGTAGTCGTCTGCTTCGTCGGGCTCTTGGGCGCCGTCATCCAGCGCGGGCTGGAGGGCGCTGAGGGCGAGCAGGCAAGGGAGCGTCTTCAGGAGATACATGGGAGAGCGTCGCAGGGAGGGAGCGCTTCGGGGACACGGTTATAAATCATGAGCGCGAGGCTCGCGGGTCAATTCAGCGTTTGCTCGCCCTACAAGATGGCAGAGCGAGGATTGCGCAGGGTAGAACGGGAGGATGCGCCACTTGATGGGGACCCTTTGCCTGACGCTCGCGGCGTGCGCGTCCAGCGGGGAGCAGCGCGGAGAGCTGCGGCTCTTCAAGCTCCAGGACCCCGCGATGGGGACGATGTTTCGGGCCTCGGTCTACGCGAACGATGCGGAGCAGGCGGCGTCGGCGTGGGCGGCGGCGATGGCGCGCGTTCGAGAGATCGAGCGCATCGCCAGCGACTATGACTCGGAGAGCGAGCTGCGCCGCCTCTCGGAGAGACCCGTGGGTGAGTGGACGGAGCTCTCTGCTGATCTCAGCGCGCTCCTCGCGCGCTCATGCGAGCTTCACGAGATGACCGGTGGAGCCTTCGACCCGACGGTCGGACCCTACGTGCGCCTCTGGCGGCGAGCGCGTCGCGCCTTTGAGTTGCCCGACGCCGAGCGCCTCAGCGAGGCTGCTGGCGCGGTGGGCATGGAAAACATCGAGCTCAAGGGCGATCGCGCGCGCCTCCTCGCCGAGGGGATGCGCCTCGACCTCGGAGCGATCGCGAAGGGATACGCCCTCGACGAGGCCCTCGAGGTTCTGGAGGAGCGAGGTCTCGGTCGCGCGCTCCTCGACGGCGGGGGGGATGTCCTGGCTGGCGCGCCGCCTCCTGGTTCGGATGGCTGGGTGGTCGCTGTGCGCCCGCTTGGAGGGGACTCCCAGGCGTGGCCGCTAGAGCTCGCGCACCGCGCAGTCGCCACCTCCGGAGACGCGAGCCAGTTCGTGCTGATCGATGGCGAGCGCTACTCGCACATCGTGGACCCGAGGAGCGGCTGGGCGCTCAAGGGGTCCCACGCAGCGACGGTCACGGCAGCGGACTGCGCGACCGCGGACGCGCTGGCCTCTGCTGTCTGCGTGATGGGCGAGGACGGCGTCTCCCTGGCTGAGCTCCTGCCCCAGACCGAGGCCTGCTACTGGAGGAACGGATTCACCAAGCAGGGGGCTTGCGCAACACAGGGACTTGGCTGGATGATGGTCAGCCCGCCCGAGCACGAGGTCACGAGCCCTCGTCTCCGCTAACAACCCAAACAGAGCCCTCCATGAGGCCTCTCTGAACACCATGAAAGACCGCACCAAGCCCACCCGTCGTGATCTCATCGTCTCAAGCACCGCCGCGGCGGTGGTCGGCGCCACCCCTGTCCTGGGTCGTCGCGGAGAGAGCAGGGAGGTGTTGAAGGTCGGGTTGATCGGTTGCGGAGGTCGCGGGACCGGCGCCGCCGCCCAGGCGCTGCGCGCAGATCCGAACACGAAGCTCGTCGCCCTCTGCGACGCCTTCGAGGACCACCTGGAGAACTCACTCCGGACGCTCAGCGGAACGGCTGACATCGCCGACCGCGTCGAGGTCACCCCCGATCACAAGTTCGTCGGCTTTGACGGCTACAAGGGCGTCATCGACACCTGCGATGTTGTCCTCCTGGCGACCTCGCCGCACTTCCGCCCGCTGCACGTCGAGGCGGCTGTCGACGCGGGCAAGCACCTCTTCGTCGAGAAGCCCGTCGCAACCGACGGGCCCGGCCTGCGCAGGATCTGGAAGGCCTGTGACAAGGCGAAGGAGCAGGGCACGGTCGTCGTCTCGGGCCTCTGCTATCGCTACCAGTTCGCGAAGCAGGCCACCGTCCAGCGCATCCACGACGGCGCGCTCGGCGAGATCACAGCCATGCAGACCTCCTACAACACGGGCGGTCTCTGGCACCGCGGCAGGAAGCCTGAGTGGAGTGACATGGAGTACCAGATGCGCAACTGGCTCTACTTCACCTGGCTCTCGGGCGACCACATCGCCGAGCAGCACATCCACAGCCTCGACAAGATCGCTTGGGCGAAGGGCTCCTACCCGACGAAGTGCGTCGCCTCTGGTGGGCGCATCCAGCGCACCGACGAGAAGTGGGGGAACATCTACGATCACTTCAACACGACCTTCGAGTGGGAGGACGGCGTGCGCGCCTTCAGCTCCTGCCGTCAGATCTCAGGCGCGGCGAGCGACGTCTCGGACTGGGTCTGGGGCACGAAGGGCAAGGCCAACATCCAGGCGCACCGCATCTGGGCGGACGAGACCTGGCGCTACAGAGGTGAGGGCCCCGACGACATGTATCAGAACGAGCACGACGCGATGTTCGCGGCGATCCGTGCCGGTGAGGTCATCAACAACGGTGACTACATGTGCGAGAGCACGCTGATGGCCATCATGGGTCGCATGGCGGCGTACACCGGCGCGAGCGTGACCCGCGAGGCTGCGCTGAACAGTGAGCTCGACCTCTCGCCCGAGAGCTACGACTGGACCGCGCTCGAGATGCAACCGGTCTCCATCCCCGGCGTCACGAAGTTCGTCTGAGCTAGAAGAGCGGGGCGCGGCCGTCTCCTAAGGAGGTGGCCGGCGCTCCCAAGCGCTCGAGCATCGCGAGGTGTAGGTCGTTCATGGGGGTCTTCTCGGGATAGCGGACCGCCTCCCCCGTCTTGATCCCGCCGCCGCGTCCAGCGAGGAGGACGGGCAGGTCGTGGTGCGCGTGGGAGTTCCCGTCGGCGATCCCTGAGCCGTAGACGATCATGCTGGAGTCGAGGAGCGTCTTCCCCTCCTCGGTGATCCCGCTGAGCCTGTCGAGGAAGTAGGCGAGCTGCTCGACGTGGGCGCGGTTGATCTTGCGGATGCTCTCCTGCTTGGCGGGGTCCCTGCCGTGGTGCGAGATGGAGTGGTGACCCTGGGTCACGCCCACCTCTTTGTGCGCGCGGTTGGATCCCTCGTTCCCCACGAGGAAGGTGGCGAGGCGCGTCGAGTCAGTCTCCAAGGCGAGGGCGATCAGGTCGTAGAGGAGGCGCTGGTGCTCGCCGTGATCGTCGGGGATCCCTTCGGGGGCCCTCGAGAGGGGGACCTCTTCCGCGCGCTTCTCGCGGCTGAACTCGAGGCGTCGCTCAAGCTCCCGGATCCCGTCGAAGTACTCCTCGAGCTTCTCCTTGTCGGCCTTCCCGAGCTTGCCGCGCAGGCGCCGCGCGTCAGCGAGGACGTAGTCGATGATGCTCAGGCGCCGTTCCTCGCGGACGGCGAGAGCGGCGGCTGTCTCGACCTTGCCGCCTCCTCTGAAGAGGCGCTCAAAGACCAGCCTCGGGTTCCGCACTTTACCCGCGGG
>JAKVCE010000113.1 GCA_022447405.1 Planctomycetota bacterium
CGGCAGCTTCACGCGCCTTCAGTTCACCCCTGACCTCCTGCCCTCTGACCTCGTTGGGACCGAGATCTACCACGCCAAGGACGGCAGCTTCAGCGTCAGGAAGGGCCCGGGCTTTGTGAACTTCATCCTCGCTGACGAGATCAACCGCGCCCCCGCGAAGGTGCAGTCCGCTCTCCTCGAGGCCATGCAAGAGCGGCAGGTCTCTATCGGCGGCGAGACCCTCGCCTTGCCCACGCCCTTTCTCGTGCTCGCGACGCAGAACCCCTTAGAGCAGGAGGGGACCTATCCGTTACCCGAGGCGCAGCTTGACCGCTTCGCGTTGAAGGTCATCGTCGATTACCCGAACCGTGATGAGGAGGCTCAGATCCTGGAGCGCATGGCGAACACCAAGCAGGTGCAGTCCGCGCGCGAGGTCGTGAGCCTCGCGCAGGTGGAGGAGGCGAGGGGCCTCGTCGATCACGTCGCGCTCGACCCGCGCCTCGCCCAGTACCTCGTCGACCTCGTCTTCGCGACGCGGGATCCGAGCGCCGCCGACCTCCCTGAGCTCGCCTCCAGGATTCAGTACGGCGGCAGCCCGCGCGCGACCATCTGGCTCGCGCTCTGCTCACGTGCTCACGCGCTCATCAGCGGCCGGAGCTTCGTCACTCCCACAGACATCAAGAGCGTCGCTGTAGAGGTCTTGCGTCACCGCGTGGTGCCGACCTACGAGGCGGAGGCAGAGGGCCTCGACTCAGACGCCCTCGTCGCCCGCGTGCTCGAGACGGTGCCCGTCCCTTAGGCCCCCGTTCGCGCAGGCTTCGTGGAAGTGAGAGAGCGAAACGCAGCGGTCCTCTCACCCGAGCTCTTGGCGCGGGTGCACCAGATCCACATCCGCACTCATCGCCTCGTGTCCACGGCCCTCGCGGGCGGCTACCGCTCGACCTTCCGCGGCTCAGGGCTCGAGTTTGAGGAGGTGCGCCCTTACATGCCCGGGGACGACGTGCGCTCCATCGATTGGAACGTCACGGCGCGCGCGGGCGAGGCCTACGTGAAGTCCTTCCGTGAGGAGCGCGAGCTCACCCTGAACCTCGTCCTGGACACAGGCTCGACGATGGACTTCGGGAGCCAAGGCTGGTCGAAGCGTGAGGCGGCGGCCCAGCTCGCCTGCCTCGTCTCCTTCATCGCGATGCGGCACTCAGACCGAGTCGGCCTCTCGCTCTTCGGGGAAGAGCCCGGCGCGCACATGCGCCCTGACAAGGGACGTGGTCACGCGCTGAGGTTGGTCCGGGAGGTCCTGACCGCGCCCGCAGCCGTCGGTCAGACGGACCTCCTCTCTGTTCTCCAGCAGGCCAATCGCGCGATCCGCGGACGCAGCGTGCTCTTCCTCGTCAGCGACTTCCTCTGTCTCCTGCACGGCGAGAGTGAGGAGTGTGTCGACGAGCTCTCGCGCCTCGCGCGCACCCACGATGTGATCGCAGTGCGGGTCGTCGATCCGCTCGAGGAGGAGCTGCCAGCTGCAGGCCTCGTGCGCCTCGCTCCCATCGCGGGGGGCAAGCAGCGCGAGCTCGACGCCTCGGCGGCCTCCGTGCGTGAGCGCTGGCGAGACGAGGCGACTGAGCGCAGGGAGAAGATCGAGGAGCTCTTGGCACGCGCACGGGTAGACCTCTTCTCCATCCCGACCGTCGGAGACCTCGGTGAGCCGGTCCAGGAGTTCTTCCGGAGGCGACAAGCGCGCCGAGGAGGGGGGGCATGATGAGCCTCTTCCTGCTGCTCTTTGCCGCCGCGGACCTTGAGGTCGTGGTCGCTGGCGAGAGCTTTGAGATCGGGCAGCCCATCCGCTGTGAGGTCTCCTTGGACGCGCTGGAGGGAGGGTCGGAGGCCTTGTCCTTGGGCCGCTTTGAGCCCGGCCTCTCCTGGTTCGTCGCAGATGAGCCTGCGCTCCACCGGAGCTCAGACGGAGCGCGGACGCTGAGCTGGACCGTCCTAGCCCTCGAGCCGGACGCCGGCCCCTTGCCGGTCCCGAGCCTGGAGTCGGACGGCGCGCCCATCGCCCTCGTCGCGCCGAGCGTCTCCGTCGTCGCGGCCCTCGGAGGAGGTGAGGACGCGCCCCGTCCCGCGCGCGGCTTCTACATCCCAGAGTTGGCGAGAGCGGACGCCTCACAGCTCCCGCTCTTCCTCGGCGGCGTCGCCGCGCTCTGCCTCGCGCTCATCATGTGGCGCGTCCTGCGTCGAAGCGGGCCTCTGATGCCCGAGCCGGAGAGCCTGGCAGAGCGCTTCGCCAAGCTCGAGCGGCCGATCGACGGAGACGATCCGCGAGTGGGGGATTGGCACGGAGAGCTCGCGCAGATCCTGCGCGTCGCGCACGGCGACGAACAGTCTGGCTGGAGTGACGAGGAGTGGGTGGAGCGAGCGGAGCTCAGCGCGGAGCTGCGCGACGAGTTGAGGGCGCTCTTCGATGTATGCGCCGCGGTGAGATACGGCGGCGCGCGGCCTACGCGCTTCGCCGTGGAGGAGACCCTCGAGCGCGCTCGCACCTTGGTCACCGGCGCAGAGGAGGTGGCCGCTTGAGCGTCGCTCAGACCGAGGCCACCGTGCAGTCAGCCGCGGAGGAGAGCCTGAAGTTGTGGGGGAACATCTCCCTCGGAGACCCCTGGTTCCTAGGCTTCCTGCCGCTCCTCCTCATCTACTTCTTCCTGCGCTCGCGCCGCGGCGGAGGGGTCGCAGGTCGCGTCCCCGTGCTGCCGACTGAGCGGGTCATGAGCCTGCGACAGCGCGTCAGCTGGGTGCCGAGCGTGCTCAACGCCTCGGCGGTCATCCTCGTGGTCATCGCCCTCGCGCGCCCGCTCGAGGGAGACGTGGAGACGAGCACTGAGACCGAGGGGGTCGACATCGCCCTCGTCCTCGACCGCTCAAGCTCGATGGAGGCGGACGACCTCGAGGCCGGCCGCACCCGCCTCGACGTCGTGAAGGAGGTCGTCGCAGACTTCGCTGAGCGGCGCATGACGGACGAAGAGGGGGCGAGCGACAACGTCGCGCTGTTCTCCTTCGCGCGCTTCCCGCAGCAGCTCTGTCCGTTCACCCTCGACGTCGACGCGGTCAAGGGCTTCCTCGGCGAGGTGGAGCTCGTGCGTCACCGAGAGGAGGACGGGACCGGGATCGGGATCGCGCTCGCGAAGGCGGTCGCCGTCTTGCGCGAGTCTGAGGCCGAGTCCCGAGTCGTCGTGCTGCTCACGGACGGCGAGAACAACCTGCCGATGATCCCGCCGAGCGAGGCCGGGGAGATGGCGGCGGAGGAGGGCATCCGCGTCTACACAGTCTTCGCAGGGCGTTTCGTCTTCGACCCCTTCGGCAGGCGCATGCGCTCCGAGCAGCTGATCGACACCACCGAGCTCAAGCGAATCGCAGAGCTCACGGACGGCCGCTTCTTCCGAGCGCGTGACAAGGAGGCGCTCGAGGCCGCCTACGCTGAGATCGAGGCGCTGGAGAAGACGCCGCTCGAGGAGCAGCGCTTCGTCGAGCACTACGACCTCTACTTCAACTTCCTCCTCTGGGCGTTCATCGCCTGGGTCCTCGGCTGGGCCTCGGAGTTCACGTGGGCGAGGAGGCTGCCGTGAGCGCAGGCTTTGAGCTCTTGCGGCCTTGGGCCACTCCGCTGCTCCTCGTCGCTGCGGCGCTCGGCGTCTTGGGCGTCGTCTCCTTGGCTTGGCGCGCGCGCTCCCGCGCTCGCTTGGTGAGCGAGCGACACTTGCGTCGCTTCCTCCCGGACTTCTCCATGGGCCGCGCGCGCGTGAAGGTGATCCTGGCCATGCTGGGAGCCGTCGGGATGGGGCTCGCGCTCTTGGGACCGGTCAGGGGATACACCCTGCGAGAGGTGCAGCGCAGGGGCGTGGACCTCGTCCTGTGCCTGGACACCTCGCGCTCCATGTGGGTGCAGGACCTCAAGCCCGACCGCCTCTCGCGCGCGCAGCGTGAGATGCGCGGGCTCCTCGAGCTCCTCGAGGGAGACCGCGTGGGGGTCATCGCTTTCAGCGGTGATGCGCGCCTGGTCGCTCCCTTGACCCACGACCGCACGACCCTCACCCACTTCATCGAGACGCTCTCGCCGGAAGACAACATGCGCGGCGGGACCCACGTCGGTGGCGCGCTGGATCGCGCGCTCGAGCTCTTCGACGGCAGGACGGGCTCACATGAGGCGATCTGTCTCTTGACGGACGGCGAGGACCTCGAGGGCGGCGGGCTGCAGGCCGCAGAGCTCGCGGCTGAGCGAGGCATCCGGGTCTATGTGGTCGGGATGGGGACGAGCGACGGCGGGAAGATCCCCCTCGGGGGCGGCTTCGTCCGGGACGAGACAGGCCAAGAGGTCGTGTCCGCGCTCAACGGCGAGACGCTCAGGGCGATCGCGGACGCCACCGGGGGAGAGTACCTCTCGGCGGAGACCTCGCCCTTCCCCTTGGAAGAGCTCTATGAGAAGCGCATCTCACGGCTGGACTCGCGCGACCTCTGGGCGGGCAAGGTGCGGGTCCCGCATGACCGCTACCAGTGGCCGCTCGTCATCGCGCTCGCGTGCATGATCACGGGCTTCGGGATGCGCGAACAGAGGAAGCGATCAGGAGGCTCGTCTCAATGAACGCGCAGCTCTTGACCCTCATCGCCGTCGCGGCGCTCGCCGACCGCGCAGACTCGCCCGAGGCGCTCGTCGGGGTCGCGCGAGAGGTGTCGACGCTCTGCGAGGCAGGAGACTTTGACGCGGCGCGAGCGCGCTTGGACGCGCACGACGACGCGCTCGCCTCCATGGAGCCCTTGAGCTGGCGAGAGCGGCTCCGCCGCGGACCCGTCGCGAGCTTCGAGGAGCGCGCGCTCCCAGCGGACGCGCGGGGCGTGATGGAGATGCAGGCGGGAGAGCTAGAGGTCGCGGTCGATGCCCTCGAGGCGGCGCGCGCCCAGGCGGGACCTGGGAAGCTCCGCGAGGACGCGACCTATGACTTGGGCGTGCTCTTCTTGGAAGAGGGTGAGCGCTTCAGGGCTTTGATCCCCGAGATCAGCGGCTCACCTGCTGGCCCCTCACCCGCTCCGGCGGACGCAGAGGACGCGCCGGACCCGCTCGAGGAGGCGAGGAAGCGCTACCTCAAGGCCCGCGAGTGGTTCGCGGAGCGATTGCTCTTGGACTGGCGCGACGAGGACACGCGCGCGAACGCCGAGCTCGTACAGCGGCGCCTGCGCGAGCTGGATGAGATCGAGCGCGAGCGCGAGGAGCAGGAGCAAGAGCAGCAGCAGGAGCAGCGGGACGGGGACGACCCCCAAGAGAGCGAGGAGGAGGGAGAGGAGACCTCGGAGGACGAGCAGCAGCAGGGCGAGGACAGCCCTGAGAACGCCGAGGGTGAGCGCGAGCCTGAAGAGCCCGAGGGCGAAGAGCAGGAGCCCGAAGAGGAAGAGCAGGCTGAGGAGGAAGAGGAGGCAGAGCAGGAGGAGGTGCACCTCACCCAGGAGGAGATGCAGCGACTTCTCGAGGCCCTGCGTGAGATCGAAGAAGAAGGTGAGAAGGTGCAAGAGGCCCTGCGGCGCATCGGACGTCAGAATGTGGATCGAGACTGGTGATGAAGACCCTCTGCCTAACCCTCGCCGCCCTCGTCGCGGCGGCACACTCACCCGAGGCGGTCGCCCAAGAGGGCGACCCCGTCGTGAGCGCGCAGCTGCAGACTGGTCTCGTGAAGCTCGGCTCACAGGCGGTCGCTCAGGTGACCGTGGAGGGGACGACGCGAGCGGTCTTGAGAGAGCTGGAGCCCGTGGACGGCCTCGAGTTCGTCGGGGCCTCTGGCCCTAAGCGCTCCGTGTTCGAGTCGATCACGAGGGGCCGCAGGGTGCGCTCAGAGACCTTGTCATGGACCCTGCACTGGCGACCCGAGCGTGTCGGCTCCTTTGAGATCCCGCCGGTTCGCTTAGAGGTCGACGGGGAGGAGGTCGAGACTCAGGGGATGAGCCTCCGGGTCGTGGAGGATTTCCAAGGTCAAAACCTCGGCTACCTCGAGTGGATCGACGCGCCGACGAAGGTCTACGAGGGGGAGCCCTTTGATGTCACCTTGCGCTTCGGCTGGGACTGGGCGATGTCCCGCTTCAACCACGCCAACTTGATCTTGCCGTGGTGGGGGCGCCTGCCCGGGACCCTCGAGGTGCAGACCAAGCCTGGGACGGCTCAGCGGCAGCTCGACGTCTCTCTGAATGACAACGGCGTCGTGCGCGTGAGAGAGCTCGGACGCCAGGAGCTCAACGAGCGCGACCTGCGCCTCTTCGAGCTCAAGCGGACCTACGTCTCGACCAGGACGGGGACCCTCACTTTCCCATCCAGCCACTTCGAGTTCGGCCGCGTCGACCGCGGCTTCTTTGAGAGCCGACGTGAGATCTACTACGTCGCCTGGCCTGCCTTGGAGGTGGAGATTCTTCCCTTGCCGGAGGACGGGCGCCCCTTCGAGTTCTCCGGCGGCGTGGGACGATTCAACGCGCGCGCCTCGGTGGACCGTCGCAGCCTCGACCTCGGGGAGTCCCTCAAGCTCTCGATCGAGTGGACTGGGACGGGAAACCTGGAGTTCTTCGAGGCTCCGGACTTAGGCAGGGAGGAGGCCTTCACAGGCTTCCGGGCTTATGGCGCGACAGACCGCTACAGCGGAGATCGTCGGGTGGTCACCTATGACCTAGCGCCCAAGAGCGCGGCGGTGAGCGAGCTGCCGCCCGTCAGCTTGAGCATCTTTGACCCCGTGGCGGGGGAGTACACCGAGCTCGAGACCCAGGCGATCCCGATCCGCGTGCGCGTCCCAGAGGGCCTCGTAGGGCTCGAGGTAGAGGGCGCTGGCGAGGTCATCGGCTTGGACCTCCGAGACATCAAGACGGAGCCCGCGGTGGAGCGCAGCGCGAGCGCACCGCGCGACCTCCTGCTCATCGGGCTCCCCTTGGCCACGCTCGTTGGGTGGATCACCCTGCGCAGGAGCATACGCAGGCGAGGAGACCCCGCCAGCGCGCAGGCGAGGCG